>NZ_CAXTAZ010000008.1:0-118710 GCF_964242715.1 uncultured Enterovirga sp. | reverse complement strand
GGCACGATCTTGGCAACGAGCTGACCCTCGGCCGAGAGGCTCACCTCCTCACCTTGCCGAGCTCGTTCGACGAGGCTCGGCAAATTCGCTGCTGCTTCGACGATGTCCACCTGAGCCATCTCACCCTCCGCCCGTCTGCGCCCGGTGCCTCAGATAATGGTCCGCGAGCACGCAGGCCACCATGGCTTCCCCAACCGGCACGGCCCTGATCCCGACGCAGGGATCGTGGCGGCCCTTGGTGACGATGTCGGCCGCCCTCCCCTCGCGATCGACCGTCATGCGGGGCCGCAGGATCGAGGAGGTCGGCTTCACGGCGAAACGGCACACGACCGATTGCCCGGTCGAGATGCCGCCGAGGATGCCCCCGGCATGGTTCGACAGGAAGGTCGGGCCGCCGGCATTGCCTGGCCGCATCTCGTCGGCATTGTCCTCGCCGCGGAGCGAGGCCGCCGCGAAGCCGTCGCCGATCTCGACGCCCTTCACGGCGTTGATGGACATCAGGGCGGCGGCCAGGTCGGAATCGAGCTTGCCGTAGACCGGCGCGCCGAGCCCGGGCGGGACGCCGTCGGCCACGATCTCGATCACGGCCCCGATCGAAGAACCGTCGCGCCGGATCGCGTCCAGGCTCTCCGCCCAGGCTGCGGCCGCAACCGGGTCCGGGCAGAAGAGCGAGTTCCGGCCGACCTCGTCCCAATCGAAGCGGGCGCGGTCGATGCCATCCGCGCCCATCTGCACGACCGCGCCCCGGATCAGGATGCCGGGCAGGATCTTGCGGGCGATGGCGCCGGCCGCGACGCGCGCCGCCGTCTCTCGGGCCGAGGAGCGGCCGCCGCCGCGATAGTCGCGGATCCCGTATTTCCGGTCGTAGACGTAATCGGCATGGCCGGGCCGGTAGAGGTCGCGGATCTCGGCATAATCCTTCGAGCGCTGGTCGGTATTCTCGATCAGGAGCGCGATCGGCGTGCCGGTCGTGACCGGGCCGCCGGTCCGGTCATCCTCGAACGTGCCCGACAGGATGCGGACCTGGTCCGGTTCGCGGCGCTGGGTGGTGAAGCGGGACTGGCCTGGCCGCCGCCGATCGAGATCGGCCTGGATGTCGGCGACGTCGAGCGGGATGCCGGGCGGGCAGCCGTCGACCACGCAGCCGAGCGCCGGGCCGTGGCTTTCGCCAAAGGTCGTGACGCGGAAGAGGTGACCGAAGCTGTTATGGGACATCGCGGGCGCCGAGGCTGTACGGCGAAACCGCCCGAGAGTCAGCCCTTGGCGTTGCGTCCTTCCGGCGGACCCTTCAGGCCGCCAGCGACGCCGCCGGCGCGTGAATCACCGGCACGGCCGGCGAGCCTTCCCATTCCGAATGGGCGGGGATCGATTCGCCTTTCATGATGACGGTCAGGGGCCGGAGTCTGGCGAAGTCGCCGACATGGCTGTCGTAGAGCACGGTTGCATTCGCCGCGATGGAGACGCCGCGCCCGAGTTCGACCCGCCCGACCTTCATCACCCGATCCTCGTAGAGATGGGTCTGGAGCGCCGCGAGATCGTTGATGGTGCAAAAATCGCCGATCCGCACGCAATCGAACTCGGTGATGTCGGTCGTCAGCATGCAGACGCCCTCGCCGGTCTTCGTCCCGAGGAGGCGGAGCACCCACGGCAGGAAGGGGGTGCCCTGGAGGTATTCGAGAAAGACCTTGCCGGCGAGGCCCCAATACAGGACGGCGACGGCTTCGGTCTTCATCGACCACCAGGACCACATCGGCTTCATCAGGGGCTCGTAACGCCCCATCAGGAGCCATTTCACCGCGATGACGATCGAGGTCTGGGCGACTGCGATCGCGACGCTCGCCCCGATGAAGCTGACGGCGAGCGTTCCCCAATCGTGCCGCAGCACGGCCGGGTAGAACAGGTTGTCCACGGCCGCGATTCCGAAGGAGATGAACAGCATGGCCGGGAAGGAGGTGTGCAGCGTCTCGAAGAGGAGACGCCACGCCTTCATGCGGCGGCTCGGCCGGTAGGTTCCGGAATGCCCGCCGAGGACGACCTTCTGCCGGGAGGGCAGCTTGATCGGCGGCGTGCCGAACCAGGTGTCGCCGGCCGCCATCATGTCGTTCGCCGGCGGCTTCGACTTGATCCCGATGAGGACGTCGTCCGGGATGCGGGAGCCCGGCGGCACGACGGCGTCGTTGCCGACGAACACGCGCTCCCCGGTTTCGACCGGCTCCAGCATCATGTAGCCGCGCCGGACCTCCTCGTCGCCGAAGACGACCTCGTCGGCGATGAAGTTTCCCTGTCCGATGCCGACGATGTCGTAGCGGCCGGAGAGGTTGGTGGAGATCTCGGCGCCTTCGCCGATGCGCGCGCCCATGAGGCGGTACCAGGCCCGCATGTAGATGGTGGCGAAGAGCGAGGACAGCGTCTCGAGGGTGACCTCGGTCCCGAGCGAGACGATCCATTTCCGCATGTAGAAGGCGGAGAAGATGGAATGGCGGCCCGACCGGACCTTCGGCAGCACCGCCCAGCGGATCACCGCGATCAGGAGCACGGTCACGCCGGTCATCGCGATGGCGGTTGGCCAGGTGATGAGCGGCAGGTACCAGTAATAGCTGACCTCGAATGTCGCCGAGAGCCAGTCGTCGATCCGGTCGAAGAGATAGAAGGCAGGGAAGATGGGCAGCAGGCTGACCGCCGGGATGATCATCAGCATGACGCCGTAGATCGATCCGAGGAGGAGCCGCCGTCCGGTACTCGCCTCGGCGAGGGGCGGCAGCGAGGCCAGATCGACCATGCCCACCTTGCGGCCCGGAGAGCCGTCCCAGCGCTCCCCGTCCGGGATCACGGCGCCCTCGGGCACGACCGTGAGATCCAGGAGTTCGACATGGTCGCCGAGCCGCACATCCGTCGAGACCACGCAGGAGGTGCCGATCGACACGTCCCGGCCGACCTCGATCCGGCCGACCACGAATTCGTGCCCGACGACCTCGGCATTGTGGAGCGTGGCCCTCGAGCCGATCACGGACCCGGCGCCGATCGAGATGAGATCGGCCGCGCCGACATGCAGGTCGGCGACGACGACGTCCCGCCCGATCCTGGCGCCGATCAGCCGGAGATAGATCGCCATCGCGGGGGAGCCCTGCAGCCACTTGATATGCACGAGCGTGAGAAGGCGGCTGACCAGCCACCAGCGAAAATAGTAGCTTCCCCAGAGGGGATAGCGGCCGGGCTTCATCTGTCCGATGATCAGCCATTTCGAGGCGATGCCGATCGCGGCCGTGACGATGTTGATCAGGATGTAGACGCCTAGAATCGCCAACACCTCGCCCCACCATTCGAGGCCCTCGCCGACGATGATCAGGTAGGTGAGGAACACGCCGAGCCATTGCGTGGTGGCGAGCGCGATGACGAAAGGCAGCGCGATGGCCTGGGCCAGGCCGCACAGGAACCGCCGCCGTAGTGGCGGGGGCTCGAAGGAGAGGTCGCGGATCACGGCCTGCGACCCGGCCCCGCCGGTCCGCCCGATGAGGTCGTCCGCCATCGCCCGCAGCGTGCGGTGTCGGTAGACGTCCTGGAGCGTGATGGAGGCGAGCGCCGGCGCCTCCCTGACGGCCGAGATGAACCGGGCGGCTAGCAGCGAGTGGCCGCCGAGATCGGCGAAGAAATCCGCCTCGAAGGCGATCGACTGGTTGCCGAAGGCCCGTTTCGCGGCGACCAGCAAGACCGCCTCGGTCTCGTTCGCGGGCTCCTCCTGCTCCCCGGCATCGTCGCCGAAGCCGATCGGCGCGGCCCGGAGCGCCTTGCGGTCGACCTTGCCGGAGGAGAGGCGCGGAAGGGTGTCGATCCGCTCGAAATGGTCCGGGACCATATAGGCGGGCAGGTCGCGCCGGAGATCGGTGCGGAGCTGGGCTGTCGAGACGTCGGTGCCGCGTTCCGGCACCAGGAAGGCGACGAGCCGGTCGATGCCGTCGTCCTGACGCGTCACCACCGCCGCCTGGGAAATCCCGGCGAGGTGGCCGATGCGGGTTTCGATTTCGCCCAGTTCGACCCGGAATCCGCGGATCTTGACCTGGTCGTCGATGCGGCCGTGGAAGGCGAGGTCACCGGACGGCGTCAGGCTGACGGCGTCGCCGGACCGGTAGAGGATCGCGTCCGGCGCGATCGGGTCGAACGGATTGGCCACGAATTTCTCGGCCGTCAGGTCGGGCCGTTTCAGGTAGCCTCGCGCAACGCCCGGGCCGCCGATCCAGAGTTCGCCGGTCTGTCCCGGCTCGCAGAGACGCCCGGCCTCGTCGACCACATAGGCGGTGTAATTCGCGATCGGCCGGCCGATGGTGACCGCCTCGCCGGGCAGCGCCTCGCAGGCCGTCGCCACCACCGTCGCCTCGGTCGGGCCGTAGGTGTTGAACAGGCGGCAGCCGGGCTTCGCCCAGCGGGCGACCAGGGGCGCGGGCAGCGCCTCGCCGCCCATGAGGATCAGCCGAAGGCTCGGCACCTCCCGGGTCAGCATGGCCAAAAGGGTCGGCACGGTGTCGAGAATGGTGACGCCTGCCTCGTCGAGCAGGTCCGGCAGCCGCTCCACATCGCCGATCATGGCGGGCGTCGCCACGAACAGGGTGGCACCGACCATGAGCGGGATCCAGATCTCCTCCATGGACAGGTCGAAGGCGACCGAGGCGCCCTGGAACACGATGTCGTCGTCTCGGAAGCCGTAGAGGTCGTTCGCCGAGCGCAGGAAGTGGCAGATGTTGCGCTGGGTGACGACGATGCCCTTCGGCACGCCCGTCGAGCCCGAGGTGTAGATCAGGTAGGCCGCGTGATCGGGCGTGACGCCGGGCGACGGGAGGTCGAATGCGCCCCGGTCCGAAGAGTCGGCGAGCCCGGCCGCCGTGACGACGGGCGTGCCGGCGGGGGCGCGCGCGGCGAAGGCGTCGCTGGTGAGAAGCGCCTTCGCCTCGGCATCATCGAGGCAGACGGCGATCCGGTCGGCGGGTGCTTCGGCATCGAAGGGCAGCCAGGCTGCGCCCGTCTTGGTCACGGCGATCTGCGCGATGAGGAGATCGGCGCCGCGCTCCATCCAGAGCCCGACCACGGCGCCCGGTCCGATGCCCCGCCGGGCGAGGCCTTTGGCGATCGCGTCCGAGGCGGCGTCGATGTCGTCGTAGCTCAGGCGACGCTCACCGAAGATCATGGCCGTGGCCGAGCCGCGCCGCCCGACAGTGTCGGCGAAGATCTCGGCCAGGGTCTCGTCGCGAAGAAAATCCTCGCGGACGGCGCCGCGAAGCCTTGCCCCCTCGCGGTTCTCCACTGTCATCGGGCGCATCGCCTCAGCCGCTGACGTCATCGACGACCCATTTCCCGCGCCCGATACCTGTGCCCGGCCATCGCTCCATGCGCGAACGTATCTGAACCTGCAGACAACAGCGTAAACGGCTCCCGAGGCCGGAGCCGCTCAGGACCAGCGATGCCGGCCTCCTTCGAACACGAGCACGCGGCCCTGCCGGATATCCGCCCGGGGCGCCTCCTCCTCGCGCAGACCGGCCAGGATGTTCAACATCACACGGGCGACCCCGCCATGGGAGACGAGCACCGTGGGTTGTCGAAGCTCCGCGAGGACCGGCCGGATCCGATCGCGCAGCATGGCATAGCTTTCGCCCTCCGGGGGCACGAAATTCCACTTGTCGCGCTCGCGGAGCGATGCCTGGGCGGGATCGTGCCGTCTGACCTCGCGCCAGGTCTGGCCTTCCCAGCGCCCGAAGGTCAGCTCGACCAGCCGAGGATCGGCCCGATAGGATCCGGGGTCGAGCCCGAGCGTGCGGCGCAGAATCTCCATCGTCTCGACGGTGCGGGAGAGCGGGCTCGCCACGAAGTCGAGCGAAGCGGGATCCGGCACGTGCCTGGCGAGAATCTCGGCAGCAAACCGCGCCTGTTCGCGGCCGAGGGCGTTGAGAGGGGTGTCGCGCTGCCCCTGGAGCCGCGCCTCCCTGTTCCAATCGGTCTCCCCGTGACGGACGAAATAGATGGCAGGTGTCAGGACGCCGGCTCACGGGACATGTCGGGCGCCTCGGGATTTTTCATGCCGACCACGTGGTACCCCGCATCCACATGCAGGATTTCGCCCGTGACCCCCCGGGACATGTCGGACAGGAGATAGGCAGCCGTCTCCCCGACCTCCTCAATCGTCACTGTCCGGCGAAGGGGCGAATTGAGTTCGTTCCACTTCAGTATGTAGCGGAAATCGCCGATGCCGGAAGCCGCGAGCGTCTTGATCGGCCCCGCCGAGATCGCGTTCACCCGGATAGCGCCCGGCCCGAGATCGGCCGCGAGGTAACGGACCGAGGCCTCCAGCGCCGCCTTCGCCACGCCCATGACGTTGTAATGCGGCATCCACTTCTCGGCGCCGTAATAGGTGAGGGTCAGGAGCGAGCCGCCGTCGGTCATCAGCTTCTCGGCACGCTGCGCGACGGCCGTGAAGGAATAGCAGGAGATGAGGAGGGACTTCGTGAAGTTCGCCTCGCTCGTTTCGACATAGCGGCCGGTGAGCTCGTCCTTGTCCGAGAAGGCGATGGCGTGGACCACGAAGTCGAGCCGATCCCAGAGTTTGGCGGTCGCCTCGAAGACGGCGTCGAGGCTCGCCGGATCGGTCACGTCGCAATGGCCGACGATATGCCCGCCGAGACCCTGCGCCAGCGGCTCCACCCGCTTCCGAAGCGCCTCGCCCTGGTAGGTGAAGGCGAGGTCGGCGCCATGCGCGCTCGCCGACTTGGCGATGCCGTAAGCGATCGAGCGATTGTTCGCGACGCCCATGATGAGGCCGCGCTTCCCCGCGAGCAGGCCCGCTGCCTTATCCGCCATGACCCACCCGCGACACTCCGCATCCATCGGAGCGGGCCTGTTTAGCCGAGCCTCCCAGGCGACGAAAGGCCCGAGCGGGATTTGGCTTCGGGCGGCTTCCTGGTCAGACGAACCTGTCGGAGGCAACGCGCTGCTGCGGCTGCGGGGCCGCCTGACGGTGTCCCATCGCGGCGATCGCGGCGCGTGCCTCCTCGCCAAAGCCTTGCCAGAACTGGTCGGCGTAATCCTGCGAGGAGTTCGCCTCCGGGACGGTGCCTGCGGCCCGTCGATGCGTCTTGCGCCACCAGGCCTCGGCAATGGCCCAGGCGACCGCGCGGACCGTCTCGTCCATGCTCGTCCTCATCGGTGCAGGCGCGACCGTCGGCCTTGCATCCCGTACTAGGCCGACGCGCTTTCACAACCGTTGATGGCGTCTCATCATTTCGACGAAGCGGCGGCGAATGAGAGGAGAAGAACCTCGGTCCTCTCACCCCACCCGAGCCGCGCGGCGGGCTTGTGCATACTCCGTGAGGGCTTCGTCCGAACCCTCCGGAAGTCGGATCTCAGCCGTGACGAGAAGGTCGCCGCGTCCGGTCTTGGTCGGAAGCCCCTGGCCCCGCAGTCGAAACGTGCGGCCGGAGGAGGTCATCGCCGGGACGTTCATCTCGACGGTCCCTGTCGGGGTAGAGACCCGCACCTTGCCGCCCAGCACCGCATCTTCGAGATCGATCGGGCAGCGGATGCGGAGGTCGCTTCCTTCGACCGCGAACCGGTCCTGCGGTGCCATCCGGATCGTCAGGAGCACGTCGCCCGCCTCGGCCCCACCCTGACCAGGGGCGCCGAGGCCCCGTAGGCGAATGGTCTGGCCCTCCACGACGCCCGGCGGCAGCGTCACGTCGACCTCGCGCCCCCCGGGCAGAGTTAGCCGCTGGCGCGCCTCGGAGGCGATCTCCTCGATCGTAACGGTGAGAACGGCCTGGATGTCCTCGCCGCGGCGCGAGCGCGAGCGCCCGCCCCGCATGGCTTCGCCGAAGAGATGCGAGAAAATGTCCTCGCCCGCGCCGCCCCGCGGCCCGCCCCCCGGTGGTGCCTGTCCGCCCTGGCCGAACCCGAAGGAGAAGCCTTCAAATCCCTCCCGGCCGCCGGCACCGAAACCCTCGAAACCTTGGAATTTCGGCTTGCCCTCGGCGTCGATCTCGCCGCGATCGAACTGCGCCCGCTTCGCCGGATCGCCCAGGATCTCGTAGGCGGAGTTGACCTCGGCGAACCTGTCCTTCGCCGCGGCTTCACCCGCGTTCCGGTCCGGATGGTGCAGCTTGGCGAGCTTGCGGAACGCCTTCTTGATCTCCGCTTCGTCCGCCCGACGTGTCACGCCCAGGATATCGTAAGGGTCTCGCATGTGGGGCTCCGGCCTCCGCCCACCACTCGGCGCGGAGGAGAATTCCATCTCCCCGATGTAGGTCCAGTGTTGCCGGAATGCAACGACTTGGCCAAGCTCCGGTGCTTCGTCAGGCCGGTTTTCGCCAGGGACCGACGTCCAGGATCTTCCACTCGTCGGCCGACAGCTTGCAGGCGGTCCCCTGCAAGGAGGACGTCCGACCCGGAAAATTGATCGTGGCGATAAAGGAGCGGCAGATCTCGTTCTGCTTCACGAAAGGCTGCGCCACGGGCGTGAAGGTGCCGCCGATCTCGCTGTCCGGGTTGTCCCATTTCACGGCCGAGCCGTTGCCTTGCGGGTCGAGGGCGATCGCGAGGGCGCCCTTGGCGCGGCGCCAATCCTCCTGGCCGAGATCGGGCGAGAGTGGCGAGGCATCCAGGCGCCCGATCGAGCCCGTGCTTTCGACCCGCTCGTCCGACAGACCGGGCACCGCGATGCTGCAGCCCGAGAGGCCGGCTGCGAGGAGCGCGACCGCAGCCATCCCAAAACCGGTGAGGTGCGCTTCGCGCAGACCCCACCCTGCCCTATATCGCTTCATCATCATCCGGCCGTTGTGGTCGGTACGCACGCGAGAGAGCTGGATAACATCTTGGACGCCTTAACATCCGGTGAGTTTACCGAAGCGGAGGAGCCCTTCCGTCTGTTCGCGTCCTGGATGGACGAGGCGACCGCATCCGAGCCGAACGATCCGAATGCCATGGCGCTCGCGACCGTCGATGCGGACGGCTTGCCGGACGTCCGGATGGTGCTCCTGAAGGGCGCCGACGAGGCCGGCTTCGTCTTCTACACCAACACGGAATCGGCGAAGGGGACCGAACTCGCGGCACAGCCGAAAGCAGCCCTCGTCTTCCACTGGAAGAGCCTGAGGCGACAGGTCCGGGTGCGCGGGCCCGTCTCTCGGGTGTCGCAGGCCGAGGCCGATGCCTATTTCGCGAGCCGCCATCGCGACAGCCGAATCGGCGCCTGGGCGAGCCAGCAATCACGCCCGCTCGAGACCCGCTTCGCGCTCGAGAAGTCCGTCGCCTTCTACGCCGCCAAGCACGCGATCGGAGAGATCCCGCGCCCGCCTTACTGGGCCGGGTACCGGATCACCCCGGTCGCGATGGAGTTCTGGCAGGATCGGCCCTTCCGGCTGCACGATCGGGTGCAGTTCCTGCGTACCGCCGAAGGCTGGGGGCGGACGCGGCTCTATCCCTGAGCCTAGCGCCGGCGCCGGACCCGCTTCACGGAGCGTCGGAACACGCCGACGATCTCGACATGCGCCGTCCATTTGAACTGATCGACCGGCAGCACCCGCTCGATCGCGAAGCCGCCGGCGACGAGCGACGCCGCATCCCGCGCAAAGGTCCCGGGATCGCAGGAGACCATGACGACACGCTCCAGGGATGACAGGATCAGCTGAGCGACCTGTGCCTCCGCGCCGGAGCGCGGCGGGTCGAGGACGAGTCCGTCGAACCGCTCGAGGTCCAAAGGCAGGAGCGGCCGCCGGAACAGGTCCCGTGTCTCGACCGTGACCCGCCTCAGGCCCGGAGTTGCGCGGAACGCCCGATCGAGCGCGGCCAGCATGGCCCCGTCCCCGTCGACCGCATGCACCTCGGAGCGGCGGGCCAGCCGCAGCGCAAAAGGACCCATCCCGGCGAACAGATCGGCCACCCGCCGGCACGGGGCGAGCGCCTCGGCGACCGCGGTCGCGAGCGCCTCCTCCCCGGCACTCGTCGCCTGGAGGAAGGCGCCGGGGGGCGGCAGGACGAGGGCGTCCCCGACCCTGATCCCGGGAGGGCGTCGCTCGATCAGGACATCGCCATGGACCGAGAGCCGGGCCAGATCGAGCTCGCCGGCCCGGCGAATGAGGCGCTGCCGTCTCGCCTCTCCGGGCGGGCCGGAGCCGCGAAGATCGATGTCGAGCCCGGCCTCGGTCATTGTCACGGCGATGTCGAGCGGCTTGCCGATGCCGGCGAGGTCGCGGGCCAGGATCGCGGCGGCGGCCGGCGCCCGGTCGAGCCCGGGGGCCGAGACGGGGCAGAATGCGATCTCGACCAGGCTGTGGCTGCCGGCCTCCATGTACCCGACCCGCATCTCGCCTTCGACCACGCGGCCGTGGAGCGTGATGCGGCGGCGTCCCTCGCCATGCGCGTCGCGAAGCGGGTCGACCGGGACGGCGAGGCCGGCCCGCTCCAGGGCTGCCACGACCTTGCCGCGCTTCCAGCTTTCGTACAGGCCGGGCGCGATATGCTGGGCGACGCAGCCGCCGCATCGGCCGTGATAGGGGCAGAACGGCTCGATCCGGTCCGGGCTCGCCCGCTCGACGTCGATGAGCCGCGCCCGCTTTTCGCGCCGCTCCACGGTCACGATCTCGCCCGGGAGCGAATAGGGCACGAAGAGAGGACCGCCCTCCCCGTCACCGATTCCGTCTCCCCCGGAGCCCAGCCGCTCGATCCCGACGCGCTCAATCATGGCGGCGTGCCGCGACGAGAAACTCGACATTGCCGTCGCCGCCCGCGATCGGAGATGGGATCCGGCCGACGAGGCTCAGGCCGATCTCGGGCAGCAGCTCGACGATGGCGGCCAGGCTCGCCTCGCGCAGGGCCGCGTCGCGGACGATCCCGCCTCGGTCGAGGCCGGCGCGCCCGACCTCGAATTGGGGTTTCACGAGCGCGATGATCGGCGCACCTGTCTTGAGGAAGGGCACCAGGCCCGGCAGGACGAGCCGGAGTGAGATGAAGCTCACATCCACGGTCGCGAGATCGAAGGAAGCCGGATCGAGCAGCCCGTCCAGCCGGCGCGCATCGGTTGCCTCGAGGGACACGATCCGCGGGTCGGTGGCAAGGCGGGGATGAAGTTGCCCGCGCCCGACGTCGACGGCATGAATCCGGGCCGCGCCCCTGGCGAGAAGAACGTCCGTGAACCCGCCGGTCGAGGCGCCGACGTCGAGGCAGGAGAGGCCGTGCGGCTCGATGGCGAAGGCCTTGAGTGCGGCCGCGAGCTTCACGCCGCCTCGCGACACCCAGGGATGCGGGCTCTCGGCGGCGATCTCCGCGCCGTCCGCGACCATGTCGGAGGGACGCCGAACGAGGTTACCGTCGGCGCTGACGAGGCCGGCCTCGATCGCGGCCCGCGCCTTGGCGCGGCTTTCGAAGAGGCCGCGGGCGACCAGCAGAAGATCGGCTCGGACGCGCGCGCCCGCGACCCGGGACGGAGAGGTGGTGGTCAGGCCGGATCCAGCGGGACGGTCCCGGTCGGCCGACCGTCGGGGCCGAGCGTGATCCGCTCGATCCGAGCCTCGGCGCGCTTCAGGAGCGATTCGCAATGGCGCTTCAGGAGTTCGCCGCGCTCGTAGATGACGATCGAATCCTCGAGCGGCACCCGGCCACCTTCGAGCTGCTTCACGATGCCTTCGAGTTCGGCCAGGGCCGCCTCGAAGGGCAAAGTCGCCACGTCGGGCGCTGAGGCGGGCGGGGCCTCTGCGGCAGGCGCGCTGGCGCGCGGATCGGACCTCGTCATGACCGAGATGTAGGCGGAGACGGCCCGGCCTGACAAGGAACCGGGATCGCGGTCACACGCGCGGACCGACGCTCCGGGCCGAAAGCACGCGCTGATACATCATCCCGATCAGGACGAGGGCGAGGCCGAGACCGACGAAGGAGAAGGCGCGAGTCAGCCCCTCCAGGGCCGACATGTCGATCAGGAACACTTTGAGGACCGCCAGCACGATGCAGCCGAGCGAGGCCTGCCGGGCGACACGCCAGTCGCGCAGGAAACCGAGCGCGAGAAGCGCGATTCCATTGGCGAGGAGGACGAGCGAGTAGCACCACAACTCGGATTGCGAGGTCGCGCGGAAGAAGCTGACCTTCGGCCCTTGGAACCGCATCCGGACTTCCAGGAACGCGTAGGCGAGCTCGAGCAGGAGCGCGAGGCCGGCCGCGGCGAGGACGAAGGCCCTTGGCCGGTTCCACTGTGCCGCGACGGCGACCCCTGCCGCCATTCCGGCCGGGATCAGGTAGGCCGGCAGGAGCGAGTTGAAGACCGCCCCGCCGAAGACCGTCTCGCCGCTGAGATAGGGGTTGTGCACCACCCCGAGCGCGACGGCGGCGCCCAGCAGCGAGATTGCCCCGAAGATCAGTGATGCGATCCGGTAGACTGAATCCGGGCTGCGGAGGTCGAGGCGGGTCATGAGAAGCGTGAAGCCGAGCGCCTCCGTCACGACGAGCCCGGCCTCGAGATGACTCGACCGCGCCGCAAAGGGATTGCCGGCATGGAGGGCGTGGCGGATTTCGAGGAAGATGAGGAGCGCCGCGAACAGGATGCCGAGGCTTTCCGTGAAGCGGACGATACGGTCCCGGCCCGATCGGCCGAGGATGTAGGCGGAGAGCGCGAAGCTCAGCGCCGGGACCCCGTAGCCCCAGAGGAGCCAGTTCAGGATCGGCGTCCGGCCGATCTCGCCCCGCATGATGCTCGGGTCCCAGGCCAGGCGCGCGGCGACCGCGATCGCCAGCGCGCCGACCACGTAGCGGAGCGCAACGAGCCGCGTCCGCTCGGCGATGACGGCGGTGGCGAGAGCCGAGAGCGAGAGCGCCACCGTCAGGATGCCGCGGTCAAAGGCGAAGGTAAGGCCCGCCGCCAGCGCGGCGACGGCGGCCGAGGCGGTCGCGCCGACCGCGAGCCGAAGGGCCGGGCTCAGCTCTTCGGGATCCTGCTTTCGCGACCACCCGGCCGAGGCGGCGTAGAGGGCGCCGAGCGCTCCCGCCGCAAGCGCGAACGGGATGCTCCGGTCGAAGGCGGTGACCCGCCAATAGGCGACCACCAGGGACGCGAGCGGGCCCAGAATGGCCGCTCCGACATACCAGCCGGCGAGCGCGGGCCGGAGGTCCCGGCCGAGTGCGACGCGCCCGAGTCCTCCCACGAAGAGGAGGGCGTTCAGGAGAAACGCCGCCGTGAGATAGGCGGTGAGCGCCTCGGGCCGGGGCGACGAGGCGAGGTCCCGGATGATGGTGAGGGGTTCGCGGGCCGCCTCGCTCGCGACGGGCCAGAGCGCCAGCAGGCCGACAACGGCCAAGGCCGCAGCGGCGGCCCCCGAGGCGGCGGACGGGACGCGCCAGGCCGCCCCTAAGAGCAACAGCACGATCGCCGCGATGAAGGCTGGCCGGGCGAGGCCGGCACCTAGGTCGACCGTCGCCCCGACCGCCAGCACGGCGAAGGCGAACAGGACGAACGCGACGAGCCGGTCGGTCCGGGCTGCGGCCGAATAGGTGTCCCTGTGAGGATCGAGGGCGAGGAACAGGATCGCGAGCGCGAGCTGGACGAGCACATGCGCCATGGCCGCGACCTGCCAGGCCGCTCCCTCGAATACGAGGAGAACGCCCCAGAGGCAGGCGCCGGCCGAGGCCGAGATGGCGAGCCAGCGCCAGAGCCTCAGCCGGGCGACGCCGTAAGCCGCCCCGACCGCGAAGACCAGGTAGAGCACGAGCGAGATGGGGCTGGGATCGGTGGACTCAACGAGAACGGGCGCAGCGAGTGCTGCGACGAGGCCGAGCGCGGCCAACGCAGGGCCGTGCAGGAGGGCAGCGGCCATCGTCACGAGGGCGACTGCGCCGAGCGCCACGAAGGCCAAAGCCGGACCGATCAAGCCGTAGAGGCCATAGGCGGCGTAGATCGACGCGAAGGCCGTCGACGTTCCGGCCGCGGTGAGGATCGCCGGCACATTGGCGTGGGCGGCGACTGGAAGAGCAAGCGGCTCCTCGCGCCGGCGCAGCCATTCGCCTGACGACATCAGCCCGGCCGCGAAGAGGAGGCCAAAAAAGACCCGCAAGCCCGGCCCGATCAGATCCTGCTCGATCGAGTAGCGGACGAGGAAGATGCCGCCGAGCCCGAGTGCCAGGCCGCCGACCCACACGGCCCAACGCGAGCCGAGCGCCTCCTCGAATCCGCCGCCGGTGGCCGGAGCAGGCGAGGTCGCCCCGACGACCGGCGGGAGGGTCGCCGGCCGGGCGGGAGGAAGGGCGGCAGGAGGCTCCAGCGGGGCCACCGAAACCGGAGGTAGCTGAGCCTCGACAGGAGGCTCGCCCGCTGGTGACGGAGGCTCGACCGGCAGGCCCCATTGGCTGGATACGGCAGCGGGCTGCCCGAACGCCGCGCCGTGCGCAAAGGTCTCGAGCTGGACGATCCGTGCCTCGAGCTGCGTGAACCGCCGCCCCACGAGAAGGATCGTCGCGAGGCCGCCGACGAGGACGAACAATTCGAACACGGATGACCTTTCCGACCGCCGTATCGGCGGCAACGCGCCTATAGCCCCGGCGGGTGTCCCGACTGTTTCGTGGCCGCACACACGGCGACACGCTCTCGAAATCGGCTCTCCGCCACCTCCGACGGCCAGGGTACGAGGAGCGGGGCGACCGAAGCCGGGACGAGTTCGGGCCGGCCGAAGGTTCGCATCGCCTCGGGACGCGAGAAGCCTGCAAGCTCCGTCGCCTCGATCCAGGCGGCGATGCGGTCGGCGCGTTTGAGGAGGCTCGCGAGGGCCGGGGGCAGCTCTGCCGGCAGTCCGAAGGCGATGTGGACCGCCTGGAGGAGCCGCCGCTCGATGGTCGCGAACCCGTCCCCGAGCGCCGCCTTCAGCGGCGTGATCACGTCGCCCATCACGTATTCGGGCGCGTCGTGGAGCAGGAGCGCCAGCCGCTCCGAGTCGGCGAGGCCGGGATCGAGCTCCACTGCGAGCGCTTCCACGAGACAGGAATGCTGGGCGACGGAGTACACGAAAGGCCCCGAGGTCTGCCCGTTCCAGCGCGCGACGCGGGCCAGGCCGTGCGCGATGTCGTCGAGCTCGACGTCGAGCGGCGAGGGATCGAGGATGTCGAGCCGCCGGCCGGACAGCATCCGTTGCCAGGCGCGGGGCGGTGGGGCGGCGGCGGGACGGCTCAAGGGCCGGCGGCGCCCAACCCCGCCGGCCCGGGCAGGGTGGCGCATTCCGCGTGGCGGAAGCAGCCGACGAGGTGGTCGTTGATGAGCCCCGTCGCTTGCAGGAAGGCATAGACGATGGTCGGGCCCACGAAGGTGAAGCCGCGCGTCTTCAGCGCCTTCGAGAGGTCGCGCGAGAGGTCATCAGCTGTCGGAATGGCAGCGCGGCTCACGCGGTTCGTCTGGAGCGGCCGGCCGTCCACCCTGTCCCAGAGGAAGCGCGCGAACGGCTCTGCCCCGCCCATCTCGATCCAGGATCGGGCCGAGGCCACCGTGCCCTCGATCTTGGCCCGGTTCCGCACGATCGCGGCATCCAGCATCAGCGCCTCGACATGGGCCGGCGTGAAGCGCGCGATCGCCTCGGGATCGAACCCGGCAAACGCGCGCCGGAATCCCTCGCGCTTGCGCAGGATGGTGATCCAGGAAAGGCCGGCCTGGAACCCGTCGAGGATCAGCTTCTCGAACAGGGCACGACCGTCATGCTCCGGCACGCCCCATTCGGTGTCGTGATAGGCGACGTAGAGCGGGTCCGTGCCCGGCCACCAGCAGCGCGACCGGCCGTCAGGATGCAGAACGATCCCCTCGGTCATGCGGGAGAAGCGGGCTGCTCTCCCGGATAGGGAAAACGCACCCAATCCGGCTTATCGAACCGGATCGGCTCGCCGCCGGCCAGGATCGGTTCCCCGGCCGAGAGAGCGTCGCCCGCCCGGTCGAGGCGGATCATGGCGAGCCCGGAGGAGCCGGGCGCGCTGCTGCTTCGGCCGAGGGCGCGTTCGCCCGCGGTGATCTCCGCGCCGGCATGCCCGGCCTCGTCCTCATATCGGAGCCGCACGATCCGGGTCCGGGCGGTGCCGCGATGCTGCATGCGGGACACGACCTCCTGCCCGACATAGCAGCCCTTGTGAAAATCCACCCCGCCGAGCTGGTCCATCAGGGCCTCGTGCGGAAAGGCGTCGCCGGCCGCGAAATCCCGGGTGGCCTCGGGGATGCCCAAGCCGATGCGATGGGCGTGGTATGCGTCGGAATCGGCGACATCCCCGAGCGGTGCGCGGCTCTCGACCGGCACGATCGCCCGCCAGCCGAGTTCGGGCCGTCGGGGGTCGGGCGCCATCGTGATCGCGTCGGGCGGATGGGTCGCCTCGTCCCAGCCCACGACCACCCGGAACAGAGCCGACCGATCTGCCACCGTCAGCTTCGCGCGCAGCCGATACAGGTTCAGGCGCTTGATCAGATCGCCGACGCAAGATGCTGGCGTGTCGAAAAGAAACGCGTCGGGTTCGGGACCGACGAAGATGATGAAGTCGGCGATGACCTTGCCCTGAGGGGTCAGAAGCGCGCCGTAGCGGGCCGCCCCCGCGCTCATCGTCTCGATCTCGCAGGTCACCAGGCGGTCGATGAAGGACCTCGCCTCCGCGCCTGCGACCTCCACCAAACCTCGATCGTCGAGACGGGCCGACGGCATCGTCACCTCCGCGCCGCGGTCGGGTCGTCGCCGGGCCGGGACGGTGTAGGCCTCCGAGGCCGTCCCCTCAACCGCCTCGTCGGATCGGCCGGCTCAATGGCGCGGCGCGACCGAGAATCCGCCGCCGCGGATGCGGTCGGGGATGGATTCGGCATAGGTCGCGGTCTGCTCCTCGCCGTAGAGATCGACGAGGTGCCGGAAGGCCTCGAACAGGGCGGCCTGCACCACGAAGTCGCTGTCGAGACCGTCGAGTTCGGCCTCCGCAAAGGCCGCGGCCACATAGCCCATGGCGACACGCTTGGCGTATCCCGAATCCTCGTATGCGCTCGTATCGTTGTCGTTCATATCTCTGGCCGGCTCTTCGCGGCCTGTGTACCAGGACGGGAACCGGCTGCCAGCAAAGCTTGACCAAGAGGTTAACGGCGCAGCCGAAAAGCCGTGGATGATCTACGGCCAGCCCGCATCGCGGCCGATCGCGAATGCCGCCCGCAGGATCGGCAGGAGGCCGGGCGTGGTCGGCAGGGACCCCATCTCGCCTTCCGCGAGCCAGCGGATGGCGCTCGCCTCCGCCCCCACCATGCCTTCGCCCGAGCGCCATCGGGCCGCATGGGCGCAGATGACATAATGGTGGCGCACCCGGCCATCCGGCTCGTGGTCCATGAACTCGATCGGCCCCACGAAGCGGATCAGGTCGGCCGTGACGCCGGTCTCCTCCTGCAATTCGCGAAGCGCGGCGTCCGCCAGCGTCTCGCCCGTCTCTACAAGCCCGCCCGGAAGCGAAAAGACATGGTCGAGGGGCGGCCGTCCCCGGGCCGCCAGGAGAACACGCCGGCCTCGCAGCACCGCAACGGAAGCGGCGAGATACGGGCGCGCCGGATAGAGGCGTGAACCGGCGGTCTCCGTCACGGCCGCAGGTCGGCCACGCGCCCGTCCTCGAGACCGAGGAGAAGGTGGATATCCCGTCCCCGGCCGAGCGAAGCGACGCCGGTGAGGATCCTGGCCGGCAGGGGAATGCGGGCGATCTCCCGGATTCCGCCCGCAAGCGACAGGATCGCCAGCGAGTGCCGGTCCAGGGAGGGGATCGCAAGCCGCGTCGTCCCGTCCTCGGCCTCGAAGCCGACCGAGAGGGCCTGGGCCCGGCTGCTATAGGCATGGTTCGCGTAGCCGGCCTTCTCCTCGACCAGCGTGACCGTGTTGCGCTCGAAGCGCCAGATCTGGAGCAGGCCGTCGAGATGGGGCCGGCGGACGAGCGCGAATTCGCCCGGGCGCGCCGCGCCCAGACCGCCCGGGACGGGGTTCAGCCACCGGAACGGCTCGCCGTCGGGCGGCGTCTCGGCCAGGATGCGCCAGGTCCCCTCGCGCCGCCCGATGACGGCGAGGGCCGAGCCGCGGTCGAGATAGGACCGGATGGCCAGGATCTCCGGCGAGCCGTCGCGGTCGAGATCGACGACCTGCGGCTCGCGGTCCTCGAACACGGCCCCCGGCCCGGCCTCGATCCAGGCGACGTCGCTCTGGACGGGCTTCGGGCTGCTCGTCGGCGGGGAGGCGCGGCGTTCGGTGACCGACAGCGCCCGGGCATGGATTGCCGAGCCGAGCGCCTCGTGGGCGTAGTCGCGGGTCGGATCCTCGAGCTGGATCGTCAGCGCGCCGGCACTCTGAAGTCGCGAATCCGGGATCGCCCCTCGCCCGCGTTCAAGGCCGGCGAGGTCGCCTGCCCGGCGCGCCGCCGGCCGGATCCGGATCTCGTCTCCGGCCGCGACCAGCGCGGCCGACCCGCCCTGCCCCCAGCAGACCGCGAGCGGGCCGACGAGCGGCGGCCGGCTCTCCCGGTAGCCGTCGATCGAGGCGATGGTCGCGGCAACCCGGCTCGCCGGGCCGCGAAACTCGGTGGCGGCGAAGCCGAGCGGCAGGATCTTGAGGCTGGGCTCGGCCCAGGCGGGGTGGACGCCGAGGATCGCAGGGGCCGCCAGCGTCGCTGCGCGGAGGATCAGCTCGCGACGCCCGATGCTCACACGTGCTGCCCGCCATTGATGTGCAGTTCGGCGCCGTTCACGTAGGAGGAGGTGTCGGTGCAGAGGAAATAGATCGCCTTGGCGACCTCGTCCGTCGTCCCGAGCCGCTTCAGCGGGATCGTCTCGACGATCTTCTCGGTCCCGGGCGACAGGATCGAGGTGTCGATCTCGCCCGGCGAGATGGCATTCACCCGCACCCCGAGGGGACCGAAATCGGAGGCCATCTCCCGGGTCAACGCCGCGAGCGCGGCTTTCGAGGTCGAATAGGCGGCCCCGGCGAAGGGGTGGACTCGCGAGCCTGCGATCGAGGTCACGTTGACGATCGAGCCCCTGGCGCGGGCGAGTTCGTCGCAAAGACCCTTCGCCAGCATGATCGGGGCGAAGAAGTTCACCTGGAACACCCGCATCCAGTCCGCATGCTCGGTCCGGAGGCCGCTCAGGCGCGCGCCGCCCGTGTCCTTCGGCGAGATCCCGGCATTGTTGACGAGCGCATCGAGCCGGCCCCCTTCGGCGACCAGGCGGGCCTTCGTCTCGGAGACCGCCCGCAACGTGTCCTCGGCGCTCGCGAGGTCGACCTGAAGGTGGTCATCGGGACCCATCTCCCAAGGGCAATTCTCCGGGAAGGCGTGGCGCGAGCAGGTGATCACCCGCCATCCTGCCGCCTGGAAGCGCTTCACGGTCGCGTGGCCGATTCCCCGGCTCGCGCCGGTGAGCAGCATGACGCGGCGCGGCTGGTTCGAACGCTCGGACGACACGCGGCAAATCCGATCCGGTGATGGGAACAGCGCGAAGGTAGTGCGCCTCGGCCGCTCCGTCCATGGAGCCAGGCGGGCTTGCCGCTCAGCCCTGCCAGATCCGCTCCTCGCTCCAGCCGAGTGCCCCGAACTCGTCGGCTCTGAACGGCGCTTCGCCGAGGGCGAAGAACTCGTCCAGCTGGGGCGGCGAGACCGAGGTCGAACTCAGCATCGCATGGACCTGTCCGCGATGGTGGATGTCGTGCTGGAAGAGGTGCAGGAGAAGCCGGTCGGCGCGCTCGCGCTGGATGCCGGACGGGCGATGCACCTCGACGATCCGGTCCGGCCCGGCCTCGCCCATCGCCTCGCACCAGGCGACGAGCCGCCGGTCGACCTGCGCCTGCGCGGGGGCGAGATCCGCCATCGTCGGGCACGGGATGCGGTCGTCCCAGGCGGAATGGCCGAGGCTGCCGCCCTCCAGCGCGTCGACATAGAACCAGTCGATCACGAGGATGTGGTTCAACGTCGCCTGGATGGAGGGGAAGAAGCCCGACCGCCCTGCCTCGAACTCGCCCTGGCTCAGCCCCGCGCAGGCGGCGTGCAGGCGATGATTGGCCCAGCCGTTGTTGTAGGCGAGGGACCGAAGCGTTTGCAGGTTCGACGCCGGCATGTCGCTATAGCCAGCGCTTCCAGCGAAAGAAGAAATAGGGTGCGACCGCCGCGCCCACCATCAGGACGAGCGCCAGCGGATAGCCGAGCGTACTCTCGAGTTCCGGCATGTGCTTGAAGTTCATGCCGTAGATCGAGGCGATCAGGGTTGGCGGCATGAACACGACCGCCATGACCGAGAACAGCTTGATGATGTTGTTCTGTTCGAGATTGACGAGGCCGAGCGTCGCGTCGAGCAGGAATTGGATCTTGTTGGCCTGGAAAGTCGCGTGCTCCTCGAGCGACTGGAGATCGCGCAGCGTCGTGCGCATCTGGTCGCGCAGGTCCTTCGGCACCTTGGTCGCCCGGTAGCTGGCGGAGAGGAAGAGCAGCGTGCGCTCGATCGAGACGAGGCTTTCGCGCTGCTTCGAGATCAGGTCGCCCCAATGGCCGAGGGCCCGTAGCGTGTCCTGGTATTCGGCGTTGCGCGCGCCCGGGTCCTGCCCGGTCCGGAACACGCTGCGGGACAGCCCGTCGATTCGCTCGCCGGCGAGCTGCAGGATGTCGGCGGCCCGGTCCATGATCGTCTCGACGAGGCCGCCCAGGATCTCCTCGCCGGTGCGGCCACAGCCGAAAGGCCGGGCGGCCTTCTGCGAGAACATCGAGAAGGCGCGCGGATCCGCGTAGCGGACGGTGACGAGGGCATTGTCCTTCAGGATGAAGGTGATGCCGGCGAGTTCCGGCTCGTCCTCGTCCGCCTTGGTCAGGAGACGGGTCGTGAGATAGCGGGCGCCATGCTCGGCATAGAGGAGCTCCGAGGGCTCGATATCCTGCTGGTCCTCGCGCGTCGGGACCTCGATGCCGAGGAAGCGCTCCGTCTTGCGGTCTTCCTCGACGGTCGGCCGAACGAGGTCGATCCAGAGCGCGTCCGTCGGGATCGGCTCGTGGTCGGCCAGCACGCGCCGGCCGAGCAGGCCGGGGGTCACGGCATCCTGCGGCTGATGGATGATGATCATGTCAGCTGGCGAGGGCGAGCGGGGCGCCGGCCGCGAAATCGGCGCCGCCGAGGACCGTGGCCTCGAGCCCGCCGGCCGCGACCGCGACATTCTCGGCGAAGAAGCGGCAGAGCGCGATCCGGGCGAGATGCGCCGGATCGACGTCCCCGGCTTCCCGGGCGGCGGAGGCGGCGAGCGCGATTTCGGCGAGGAGCGTCCCGCCGCTCGCGAGACCGAAGAGGCGGAGATAGGGCGCCGCCCCCGCGAGGGCCGGGCCAGGGTCGTTGCCGGCGAGCGCCCGGAGCATGAAACTCGTTGCCTTGTCGAGGCTCTCGACGGCGTCCCGCAGCCGGGGCGCGGCCGCGCCGAAGGCGTCGAGAGCCCCGCGCGCGATGAGGCGGCGCACGATCCCCCGCATGGCGGCGATCTCGGCCCGCACCGCCGCGCCGCTTGCGAGCGGGAGCTTGCGGGTGACGAGGTCGATCGCCTGGATGCCGTTCGTGCCCTCGTAGATCGGCAGGATGCGGGCGTCGCGGAGATGCTGGGCCGCCCCGGTCACCTCGACGAAGCCCATCCCGCCATGGACCTGGATGCCGACCGAGGCGATCTCGACGCCGAGATCGGTCGAGTAGGCCTTGGCCACGGGCGTGAGCAGCGAGGCTCGGGCGAAAGCCCTGGCCCGCTCGTCCGCATCCCCGGCGAGGCGGGACCGGTCGAGACAGGCCGCGGTCAGGTAGCAGATCGCGCGCGCGGCCGCGGTCGAGGCCTTCATGGTGAGAAGCATGCGCTGCACGTCGGCATGGTCGCGGATCGGGCTCATTCCCTCGTGGCCGCTGCCCGGCGCGCGGCCCTGCCGGCGCTCCCCCGCATAGGCGAGCGCGGCCTGATAGGCGCGCTCGGAGACGGCGACGCCCTGGATGCCGACGAGCAGCCGGGCATTGTTCATCATCGTGAACATGCAGGCGAGGCCGCGATTCTCCTCGCCTACCAGCCAGCCGGTCGCCCCGCCCCCATCGCCATAGACCATGGTGCAGGTGGGCGAGCCGTGGATGCCGAGCTTGTGCTCGATCCCGGCGCAGCGGAGGTCGTTCCGGGATCCGTCCGGCAGGACCTTCGGCACGAGGAAGAGCGAGATGCCGCGCGTGCCGGCCGGAGCGTCCGGGAGCCGGGCGAGGACGAGATGGACGATGTTCTCCGTCAGGTCGTGCTCGCCATAGGTGATGTAGATCTTCGTGCCGGTGATCCGGTACGTGCCGTCTCCCGCGGGCTCTGCACGCGCCCGCAGGGCGGCAAGGTCCGAGCCGGCCTGGGGCTCGGTCAGGTTCATGGTCCCGGTCCAGTCGCCGGAGACGAGCTTGGTAAGGTAGCGCGCCTTCAATTCCTCCGAGCCGTGCCGGTCGAGCGCCTCGACGGCGCCCGCCGTGAGCAACGGGCCGAGGCCGAAGGCCATGGCGGCCGCATTCCACATCTCGGCGCAGGCGACGGCAATGAGCGTCGGCAGACCCTGCCCGCCATGCTCGACCGGACCAGGAAGCGCGTTCCAGCCGGCCTCGGTCCAGGCCCGGTAGGCCTCCCGGAAGCCGGGTGGCATCGTCACCCGACCGTCCTCCAGAGGAGTGCCCGCGGTGTCGCCGACCCGGTTCAGGGGCGCGATCACCTCGCCTGCGAAGCGGGCGGCCTCGTCCAGGATGCCGCCGACATCCTCCGCCGTGAGGTCACCGTAGAGACCGGACGCGGCGGCCTGGTCGAGCCCGGCGGCGTGGCGCATCGTGAACAGCATGTCGGCCGTGGGGGCACGGTAGTTCATGGCGTCTCCCGAGATTGACGTCGGGGCCGCCCTCACCTAGCGGCCATGCTGTCGCGGCGGGATCAATGTGACGTGAGAGGAAGCGCGTCAACGGAGGCCGGCCCGGATCGCCGTGCGACCGAGCGGCTCGGCACCGACGAGGCCGGGATCGCGCGCGCCGCTTCGCTGCTGGCGATCGGCGGCCTCGTCGCCTTCCCGACGGAGACCGTCTACGGGCTCGGCGCCGATGCCCGGAACGCGGCTGCGGTCGCCTCTCTCTACGCCGCCAAGGGCCGCCCGCGCTTCAACCCGCTGATCGCCCATGTCGGCACGCCGGCCGACGCCCGGACGGTCGGGCATTTCGACCGGACTGCCGTGGCTCTTGCCGAGGCCTTCTGGCCCGGCCCCCTGACACTGGTCGTCCCGCTCGCGGACGAGACGTCGGTCTGCGACCTCGCCCGGGCCGGCCTCCGCAGCGTCGGCATCCGGGTGCCGTCGCATCCGGTCGCTCGCGACATCCTGGCGCGCTGCGGCTTCCCCGTCGTTGCGCCCTCGGCCAACCTGTCCGGCCGGATCAGCCCGACCGCGTCCGACCACGTGCTGGCCGACCTCGACGGCCGGATCGACGCGGTCGTCGAGGGCGGCGCGACCGCGATCGGCGTCGAATCGACGATCGTCGCTTGCCTCGGCGGTGCCCCCATCCTGCTCCGCCCGGGCGGCGTTTCGCGTGAGGCGATCGAGCAGGCCCTTGGGCACCGAATCGGCTCGGAATTGAACAAGAGCGGAGCGCCAGTATCGCCGGGCCTCCTCGCCTCGCATTACGCGCCGCGCGCGGCGGTGCGGCTCGATGCCGTGTCCGTCCGGCCCGGCGAGGCCGTGCTGCTGTTCGGACCCAACAGTCCGGTCGGTGTCGACCGCTCCGCGACGGTGCTGAACCTGAGCCCGGCCGGAGACCTTACGGAAGCGGCCGCGAACCTGTTCGGCTTCCTGCGCCGGCTCGATTCGAGCGGAGCCGCCACGATCGCGGTCGCGGCCATCCCGCCGCTCGGCCTCGGCGAAGCGATCGTCGACCGGCTGCGACGGGCCGCAGCCGACCGCTGAGCAGCCTCGGCGCAGGTGACATCCTGCCCGCGACCCTCTCTGATCGCGGCGACCGAATCACGGGCACCATGCCACCCCTGCCGATCCTGAAACCGAAGCGCGAACGCCAGCTCATGCGGTGCGGCCACGGCACCGTCGCGGGCCTGGACGAGGTCGGGCGCGGCCCGCTCGCGGGCCCGGTGGTGGCGGCGGCCGTGGTGCTCGACCTGAAGCGGATCCCGAAGGGTCTCGGTGATTCGAAGGCGATCCTGCCCGAGCGGCGCGAGGAGTTGTTTCTCGAGATCCTCGCCACCTCCGCGGTCGGCATCGCCTCGATCCCGGCGCACGAGATCGACCGCCGCAACATCCGGCAGGCTTCACTCCACGCCATGTGCCGGGCGCTCGACGCCCTGCCCTGCCGGCCTGACGTGGCGCTGGTCGACGGCAACGATCCGCCGAACCTGCCCTGCCCGGTCCACACCGTGATCAAGGGTGACGCCTCGATCCCGTCGATCGCCGCCGCCTCGATCGTGGCGAAGGTCGTCCGCGACCGGATGATGCGGCGGCTCGCCGAGAGCTATCCGGTCTACGGCTTCACGACGAATGTCGGCTATTCGACCGCCACCCACCTGTCCGCGCTCTCGACCGGCGGCCCCTGCCCCTACCACCGGCGCAGCTTCGCCCCGGTCCGGATCGCCGACGCGGCCCTGCCCGAAGAACACGGCGCTTAACGGGAGCGAAACCTCTCCGGCGCGCCCGGCAGATTCTGCAGCCCCAAAACGGGACGCGACATCCCCGGGCCGTCACACCTCGTTTTTACCCTGCGCGAGCATGATCCCGGTCGTTCAGTTGCGTAACCGGTGTTGGCCATGGGTACCCCGCGTACCGCGGTCGCCGGCGCCATCGCCCGGAAACAGGTCTCGCGTACCGGGTCGATCGCGTCGGCGCCACGGATCCTCCGCGCCTCCCCGTCTCAGGACGGAAGTCGCCGTGACGAAATCATCCTCGGCGAATGCGTGGACGCGCTTCGACAGCTGCCGACGGGCAGCGTCGATCTCGTCTTCGCCGATCCGCCCTACAACCTGCAGCTCGAAGGGGCGCTGAGCCGCCCCGACCAGTCCGTGGTTGACGCCGTCGACGACGATTGGGACAAGTTCGCGAGCTTCGCGGCCTATGACAGCTTCACCCGGGCCTGGCTCGGGGAGGTCCGTCGCGTCATGAAGCCGAACGCGACCCTCTGGGTTATCGGCTCCTACCACAACATCTTCCGGGTCGGCGCCGCTCTCCAGGATCTCGGCTATTGGATCCTGAACGACATCGTGTGGCGCAAGGCCAACCCGATGCCGAATTTCCGCGGCCGCCGCTTCACCAACGCCCACGAGACCCTGATCTGGGCCTCGAAGGGACCGGAGGCCAAGGCCTATACCTTCCACTACGAGGCGATGAAGGCCGGCAACGACGACGTCCAGATGCGGTCGGACTGGCTCTTCCCGCTCTGCACCGGGGACGAGAGGCTGAAGGACGAGAGCGGCCGCAAGGCGCATCCGACCCAGAAGCCGGAGGCCCTCCTCTCCCGCATCCTGCTGGCCGCCTCGAATCCGGGCGACGTGGTGCTGGATCCCTTCTTCGGCACCGGCACGACGGGCGCCGTCGCCCGCAAGCTCGGCCGGCATTTCGTCGGGATCGAGCGCGAGCCAGCCTATGCCGAGGTGGCGCGACGCCGGATCGAGGCGGTCGAGCCGCTCGCGGCTGGGGCTGTCGCCGCCCTCCCGGCGAAACGGGCGGAGACCCGCATCCCCTTCCTCTCCGTACTGGAAGCCGGACACCTCACGGCTGGCGAGACGCTCTCCTGCGCGGCCGGCCGCCACCGGGCCATGGTGCGGGCCGACGGCACCCTCCTGGCCGGCCCCGCGATCGGCTCGATCCACAAGATCGGCGCTCTCGTCCAGGGACTGCCGGCCTGCAACGGCTGGACCTTCTGGCATGCCGACCGGGGTGGCTCGCGCCTCGTCATCGACAGCTTCCGGTCCCAGGTCAGGTCGGCTTTGTCCGCCTGACCCGAGCTTTCGGCGCGGCCGCAGTCGCGCCGTCGAGCGCATGCGCCAGCACCTTCTTCATGACGTTCGGCAGCGCCTCGTCGCCCAGGCTTTCGCGGGGCGTCCAGCGCAGGCCATCGGGGGCCGGGGTTCCGCGCGGCACCTTGGCGAAGAGGACGGCCAGTTCCAGAGGGAAGTGGGTAAAGACGTGGCGCACCTCGCCCGGCAGCCGGCGCCAGCGCGCCTCGAGCGGCGCGTCGAGCATCGCAGTCGCGGGATCGTAATCCGCGGCCCAAGCGCTCGTCGGGACCTCGGCCATCCCGCCGAGCAGTCCACGCGGCGGGCGGGTGCCGAGGAGCACGGCGCCGTCAGCGCGGAGCGCGACGAAGGCCGAGCCCCGCCGCAGCACGCCCTCGCGTTTCGGGATTTTGCGTGGGTAGAGTTCCTGCATTCCCGCCGCGCGGGCGAGACAGGGCTGCATCCAGGGGCAGATCGCGCAGGCAGGTCGGCGCGGCGTGCAGATCGTGGCCCCGAGATCCATCACGGCCTGGGCGAAATCGCCCGGCCTGTCTGGCGGGACGAGCGCCAGGGTGACCTGCCGAATCTCGGGCCGAGAGGCCGGGATCGGCGTCTCGATCCGCTCGAGCCGGGAGACGACGCGCTCCACATTGCCGTCCACCGCGGCCGCGTTCCGGCCGAAAGCGATGGCAGCGATGGCGGCAGACGTGTAGGCGCCGATGCCGGGCAGGCGGCGAAGACCATCCTCCGTGTCGGGGAACGCCCCGCCGCTCTCCGCCACCGCCTTGGCGCAGGCATGCAGGTTGCGGGCGCGGGAGTAATAGCCGAGGCCGGCCCAGGCGCTCATCACGGCCTCGCTCGGGGCTGCAGCGAGTGCCGTGATGGTCGGAAACACCTCCAGGAACCGGGCGAAATAGGGCCGGACCGCCGCGATCGTGGTCTGCTGGAGCATGATCTCGGACAGCCAGACCCGGTAGGGGTCGGCGGCCTCGCCGAGCTTCGCGCGCCAGGGCAGGTCGCGCCGGTGCCGGTCATACCAGCGCAGCAGGTCTTCGGCCTTTGCGCGGTCGGGTTCGGTGATCGCCGGCGGTCCCGCCGCCTTGCGCCGGGGCGGGGCCGAGGCGCTCAGGCGACCTCCGGCCCTGATCGGGGCTCCCGCCACATGAAGTAACAGGGAGGTCCGCCCGGAACGCGCTCTTCGCCCACGAGCTCGAACCCGACCGAGCGGTACAGCCCGAGATTGTCGGCCTTCTGGGTCTCGAGATAGGCCGGCAACCCCTCGAGGTCGCAAAGATCGAGTCGGCTCCGAAGGAGAGAGCGCGCGACCCCCCTGCCCCGGAATTCCGGGGCGACGCCCAGATAGGCGAGATACCAATGCGGCTTCGTCGGATGACGATGCTCGACGAGGCGGATGATGCGGAGCGCGCGCCCGACAGCCGTCCCGAACAGCGGCAGGAAGCGATGCAGGTTCAGGGCCACCGTTCCCCATCCGAGCTGCCACTCGCCGGGCCTGCGCCAGATCGCGGCGCCCTCCCGACCCGGGCTCGTTTCGCACAGGCCGTGTTCGCGGCCCGTCGACACCATCAGGTCGAAAAAACCCGGCACCCGGCGGCGGCGCTGCCCCGCGTCCGGCCAGAGATAGGTGAAGAGCGGCTCGTCCATGAAGGCGCGGGCGAGGAGCGCCGCGGGTCCGTCCGAGCCCGGGAGCGCGGGCGATTCCATGGCTTGGTCCTAACGGGAGCGGCGCCTGCCGTCACCGTCGACGAGAGGCGTCGCGGTCGCGGTTTGCCCAGCGGGGCAGGCCGGCTAGCATGGCCGGATGAAGCGCAAGGGACAGGGCCGCTCGCAGCCGCTCGCCGATCTCGTCGGGCCGGTCCTCGGGCCGGCCCTCGCCGCGCAGGGCTTTACGGGAGCCGACCTCGTCGCGTCCTGGGCCGAAATCGTGGGCGAGCGCATGGCCGAGGCCTCGCGACCGGTCCGCGTCGAGTGGCCGCGGCGTCGGCCGGGGGAGAGCGACGGCGCGCCGCACCCCGCGACGCTCGTCGTGCGGGTCGTCGGGGCTTTCGCGCTCGAATTGCAGCATCTGGCGCCGCTCGTCCTCGAGCGGATCAACGCCGTCTATGGCTGGCGCTGCGTGGGACGACTCGTCCTGAAACAGGGTCCGGTGGGCCGGTTGCAGCCACCGAAAGCCGAGAAGGCGCCGCTCCCCGAATCGGCCCGAATCCGGATCGCGGAAGCGGTCGCCGGGCTCGACGAGGCGGCGCTGCGACAGGCGATGGAGCGGCTCGGCCGCGCCATGGCGACCCGTCCGGACGAGCCGGATGAGGCCGACCTTGCCTTGCCACGATCCGGGTGAGGTCTTAGCTGACACCGGTCATCCCGGAGAACGACCATGATCACGCGGCGCGACACGATCGTCCTCGCGGCTGCCGCGACCGGCGCCACCCTCGCGGGCCTGTCACCGGCCCGGGCCCAGAACGTCTCGGCGACCGAGCTGATGAAGCCAGGCCCGCTCGGCGATGCCTGGGTCGGTTCCGAGACCGCCAAGGTCACGATCATCGAATACGCGTCGCTCACCTGCTCGCATTGTGCGACCTTCCACAACACGACCTGGCCCGAATTGAAGAAGCGCTGGGTCGATACCGGGCAGGTCCGCTTCGCTCTCCGCGAGTTTCCGCTCGATCCGATCGCGACCGCCGGCTTCATGCTCGCCCGCGCCGACAAGTCCGCCAAATACTACCCGGTCGTAGATCTTCTCTTCGAAACACAGAAAAGCTGGATCGCGGGCGCGAAGCCGCTCGACGGCATGCGCCAGACGCTCCGTCAGGCCGGATACTCACAGGAAAGGTTCGACGCGATCTTGCGCGACCAGGCCCTTTATGAGGCGGTCAACGCGGTCAAGAACCGTGCGGCCGAGACCTTCAAGGTCGAATCGACGCCGACCTTTTTCATCAACGGCCAGCGGAAGACCGGCGCCCAGTCGATTGACGAACTCGAGACGATCATCAAGCCGATCATCGGCGCCTGATCCTCGCCTGACCCCGGCGCGAGCGCGCCGGCCGGAGGGCCTGCGGCCATGAGGCTGACGAAGCTCCGCATCGTCGGCTTCAAAACCTTCGTCGAACCGACCGATGTCCCGATCGAGCCCGGCCTGACCGGCATCGTCGGACCCAACGGCTGCGGCAAGTCGAACCTCGTCGAGGCCCTGCGCTGGGTGATGGGCGAGAGCTCGCACAAGAACATGCGGGCCTCGGGCATGGACGAGGTCATCTTCGGCGGTTCCGCGACCCGCCCAAGCCGCAACACGGCCGACGTCACGCTCGCGATCGATAATTCCGACCGCTCGGCGCCAGCGGCCTTCAACGATGCGGATCTGCTCGAGGTGTCGCGTCGGATCGAGCGGGCGCAGGGGTCGAACTACCACGTGAACGGCCGCGAAGCCCGGGCGCGCGATGTCCAGCTCCTCTTTGCCGATGCCGCGACCGGCGCCCGCTCGCCAGCCATGGTCCGGCAGGGCCAGATCAGCGAACTCATCGCCGCGAAGCCGCAGGCGCGGCGCCGCATCCTCGAGGACGCCGCCGGCATTGCCGGGCTCCATGCCCGTCGGCACGAGGCCGAACTCCGGCTCCGGCAGGCGGAGGAGAACCTCGTCCGCGTCGAGGACGTGCTTCGGGAACTCGGTTCCCAAGCCGACAGCCTGCGGCGGCAGGGGCGGCAAGCCTCGCGCTACCGCGGCCTCTCGGCCGAAATCCGGACGCTAGAAGCCAGGCTCGCCGCCGCGGCCTGGCTCCAGGCGGAACGGGAACGCGTTGCCGCAGAAGAGGCGGCGCGGGCGGATATGCGCGTGGTGGCCGACCGAACCCTTGCACAGGTGGAGGCCGCCAAGGCCCAGGCCGTCGCCGCGCACGAACTCGGTCCCCTCCGGGAGGCCGAAGCTGCGACCGCGGCTGCCCTGCGCCGGCTGGCGCAGGCCCGGACCGACCTCGAAGGGGAGGAGCGCCGCGCGGCCGACCGGCTCGCGGAACTCGGCCGCCGGATCGCCGAACTCGAACGAGACACGGGGCGGCAGGCTCAGCTGAGCCGCGACGCCAAGGACACGATCGCGCGCCTCCTCGCGGAATGGGACGGCCTGGAGGGCGGCGAAGAGGCGGGACTGGCCCGGAGAGCCGAGCTGGAGACGGCCCTCGCCGGAGCCGACGCGGCGCTCTCGTCCTCGGAGGCCGAGCTTGCCGCCGCGCAGCGCGACGTCGCGGACCTGACCGCCCGGCGCGCCTCCTTGCGGCGGGAGCGCGACGGCGAGGCCGAGCGCGCCGCACGTGCCGCCAAGGAGGTGGCCCGCGTCCGGGCCGAGCGGGTCGCGATCGAGGCGAGCCTCGCCGGAACCGGATCAGCCCCTCTGCGCACGGCGCTTGCCGCCGCGACCGAGGCAGTCCGCGACGCCGAGGCGCAGGCCGCCGCGGCCCGGCAGGCCCTGGGCGGCGCCCGCGAGGCCGAGAGGCGCGAGCGGGGCGTCGTGGCGGATGCCGAGAAGGCAGCCCAACGGCCGGAGACCGAGCTTGCGACGCTGCGACGGTTATTCTCGTCCGAGAGCGGCAAACGACCTGCCACGATTCTCGAAACCCTCAGCGTGGAGCCCGGCTACGAGCGCGCCCTTGCGGCTGCACTCGGCGAGGATCTCGAGGCGTCGACCGATCCGGCCGCGTCGCTGCGCTGGCAGGATACGGGGAGCGGCGAGGGCGATCCTCCGCTTCCTGCCGGCACGACGCCGCTCTCTGCCGTCGTTGATGGACCGCCGGCTCTGCGCCGGCGTCTGCGGCAGATCAGCCTCGTTACGCGCGCCGACGCGCCGCGCCTCGCGAATCAGCTCTCCGTCGGGCAGCGGCTCGTCTCGGTTGAGGGAGACCTCTGGCGCTGGGACGGGCTCGCCGCGACGGCCGATTCGCCCTCGCCCGCAGCCCGCCGGCTGGCCGAGAAGAACCGGATCGCCGGCCTCGCCCGCGAGGCGGATTCGGCCCGGGCCGTGGCCGAGGAGCGCCGAACCGTCGCAATCGCGGCGGAGACCCGCTCGCGCGACGCCGCCCGGGCAGAGAGCGCTGCGGTCGAAGCCGCGACCCGCAGCCGCCGGACGCTCGACGTCGCCCGGGACGAGCTCGCCCGGGCCGAGCGCCGCGAAGCGGAGGCGCGGGCCAGGCTTTCGGCCCTGGTCGAGGCGGCATTCCGCGTCGAGGCGGGCGAGAGCGAGGCCCTCTCCCGCGCCGCCGAAGCTGAGCGCCTCCTGGCCGAGCTGCCGGACGGCGCGGCGGGCGAGCGCCGTCACGCCGAAGCGCGCGCCAGAGCGGCGGAGGATCGGGCGCGAGCTGCGGAGACCCGCTCGTTGCTGGCCGCCCTTCTTCGCGAATCGGAAATCGCGGTGCAGCGCCGGACCGCGCTCGCCGCCGACCTCCGCCTCTGGCAGGAGCGTACCGCCCGGAGCGAGGCGGCTTCGGCCGAACTCCGCCAGCGTCTCGCCGAGGCCACGTCCGAACGGACCGAACTCGAGAGCGCGCCCGACGCCTTCATCCAGCGCCGCCGCGGCCTCGCCTCCGAGATTTCGGCTGCTGACAGCCACCGGACCGAAGCCGCCGACCGGCTGCGGGGAGCGGAGCGCGCCGTCGTGGAGACCGACCGGGCCGCCCGGGCCGCTCTCGAGGATCTCGCTCGGTCCCGGGAAACCCGCGCGGCCTCTGAGGCGCGCAGCGAGGCCCTGTCCCGCCGCGTCGCGGACCTCGCGCGCTCGATCACGGACACCTTCGACACGAGCCCGGCCGACCTCGTCGCGCAGTCGGGCCTGAAGCGCGATCAGCCCTTCGATCCCGTGACCGTCGAGACCCGACTCGCCGGCCTGAAGGGCGACCGGGAGCGGCTCGGCGGGGTCAATCTTCGGGCCGAGGAGGAGCTCGCCGAGGCTGAAGGGAAGCGGGACCGGCTCGCCGCCGAGCGGGACGACCTGGTCGAGGCGATCAAGCGTCTGCGGCAGGCCGTCTCGGCCCTGAACCGGGAGGGCCGCGAACGTCTCCGCGCCGCCTTCGGCATCGTAGACGGCCATTTCCGCCGGCTGTTCTCGACCCTGTTCGGCGGCGGCGAGGCCGAGCTGGCGCTGGTCGATTCGGACGACCCGCTCGAAGCGGGTCTCGAGATCATGGCAAGACCGCCGGGAAAGCGGCCGCAATCCCTGAGCCTCCTCTCGGGGGGCGAACAGGCACTCACCGCGACCGCGCTCATCTTCGCCGTGTTCCTGACGAATCCCTCCCCGATCTGCGTCCTGGACGAGGTCGACGCCCCTCTGGACGACGCCAATGTCGAGCGCTTCTGCGATCTCCTGCGGGCGATGATCGCCGACACCGATACGCGCTTCCTGGTCATCACCCACAACCCCATCACCATGGCCCGGATGGACCGGCTTTTCGGGGTCACGATGGCGGAGCGCGGGATATCCCAGCTCGTGTCCGTCGACCTTCAAGCGGCCGAGCGCCTGCGTGAGGCGGGCTAGCCAGAATCTCGGGCCAGGATCGCGGAAAAGCACGTATCTCGTGCGATGTCAGTGACTTACGGGTTCCGCCTCATTCTTGACACCTCAGGACCCGGAAACTATGGTGCCGCCGGCTTCGGGGGGTGTCCGGACCATCCTGCTCGTCGGCATTCGGGTTTCGCCATGAACGGCAAAGACTCGCGCGACGGTCGAGGGGAGAGGTCGGAGGCGGCCCCCGGAGGCGATCTGTCCGGGAGACTTCAGCGTCTCGGGGCCGAACTGGAAGCGAGGCGCCCTGCCCCGCCACCAGGATCGGCCGCACGCGCGTCGTCGTCCGATCCCTCGGGTCTCGCTCGCGCGCTTCGTGCATCGAGCGAGTTCATCGCCGGCGTTCTTGTCGGCGGCGGGCTCGGTTGGGCCTTCGACAAGGGCCTCGGAACCTCGCCCTGGGGTTTGATCGTCTTTCTGTTGCTCGGCTTCGTGGCCGGCGTCTTCAACGTCATTCGGTCTGCCGGAACGTCGGCGGTACTGGGACGAGAAGGTGGTGCACGGAAGCCGGATCCATAGGTCGAACGGCGTCGAGAGGTTCGACGCTGGCGAGAACGCGAAGGCACTGACGCTGAGATGGCCGATCCGACGACGAAGATCGACCCGATCCATCAGTTCGAGCTTCTGCCCATCATCCCGCAGATCGGGCTGACGCAATCCAGCCTCTACATGCTGGCTGCCGCGGGCCTGATCTCGCTGGCCGTCTATTCGGCCAGCCGCACGGCCGCGCTGGTTCCGGGACGGTTGCAGTCGCTCGTGGAGCTCAGCTACGAGTTCGTCGCGACGACGGTCAGGCAATCCGCCGGCGAAGAGGGCATGCGCTTCTTCCCGCTCGTCTTCTCGCTCTTCACCTTCGTGCTCGTGCTGAACCTTTTCGGGATGATCCCGTACGGCTTCACGGTCACGAGCCACATCATCGTCACCTTCGCGCTCGCCATGGTGGTGGTGACGACCGTCATCGCCTACGGCTTCGCAAAGCACGGCACGCACTTCCTCCAGCTCTTCGTTCCGTCCGGCATCCCGGGCTACATCCTGCCGCTCGTCGCCGTGATCGAGGTCATCTCCTTCCTCTCGCGGCCGATCAGCCTGTCGGTCCGCCTCTTCGCCAATATGCTGGCCGGGCACATCGCTCTGAAGATCTTCGCCGCCTTCGTGGCGTCGCTGCTGAGCTACAGCGCCTGGACCGTCCTGCTGGCACCGCTGCCCCTGGCCCTCGCTGTCGCCTTCACGGCGCTCGAGTTCCTCGTGGCGTTCCTGCAGGCATACGTGTTCGCGCTTCTGTCCTGCATGTATCTGAACGACGCGCTTCACCCCGGCCACTGAGCCGACTTCCTCCCCTCTGATCTTCGTTTAGGAGCCTTTCACAATGGATCCCGTTGCTGCCAAGTACATCGGCGCCGGCCTGGCCACCCTCGGCATGGGCGCAGCAGCCATCGGCGTGGCGAACATCTTCTCGAGCTATCTCGCCGGTGCCCTGCGCAACCCGTCGGCCGCAGACGGACAGTTCGCGCGCCTGATCTTCGGCTTCGCCGTGACTGAGGCGCTCGGGATCTTCTCGCTGCTCGTCGCGCTGCTGCTGCTGTTCGCGGTCTGATCGAGAGGTCACGGGACACGCCGATGGCACAGGCGCAGGCGCCCGCCGGGACCCCTCGCACGGGGTCGCAGGTGGCCGAACAGGCTCCCCACCAGCCGGGATTCCCGCCCTTCCAGGCCGAAACCTTCGCGGGCCAGCTCATCTGGTTCGCGATCGCCTTCGGCCTGCTCTATTACGTCATGTCGAAGCTCACGCTCCCGAAGATCGGCGCCATCCTCAAGGATCGCCAGGAGCGCATCCGGCGCGACCTCGACGAGGCGCAAGGTCTTCGCGACCAGTCGCATGTCGCCGAGGCGGCCTACGAGCAGTCGCTCGCGGAGGCCCGGGCCAGTTCCAAGGCCATCGCCCAGGAGACTCGGAACCGGCTGACGGCCGAGACCGAGACCAGGCGCAAGGCGCTGGAAGCCGACCTCGCCGAGAAGCTCGCCGCGGCCGAGGCCACGATCCGGTCGGGGACGGAAGCTGCGATGTCGAATGTCCGATCGATCGCCTCGGAGGCGGCCTCCGCCATCGTGGAACGGCTGACCGGCCGGGCTCCCGACCCGAACGCGGTCGAATCCGCGCTCGAGCGCACCCTTCGGAACTAGGCGCCCGTCATGTTTTTCACGGCCGAATTCTGGGTCCTCGTCGCCTTCGTGATCCTGATGGGGGTCATCTGGTATGTCGGCGGATTCCGGCAGATCACCGACGCGATCGACGGCCGCGGCCGCCTTGTCCAAGCGGAACTCGACGAGGCGAAGCGCCTCCGTGAGGAGGCTGCCGCCGTCCTTGCCGACTATACCCGCCGTCGCGACGAAGCCGAGCGCGAGGCCGAGGAGATGGTCGCCGCCGCCCGCGTCGAGGCCGAGGGCGTGGCCCGCGAGGCCCACGAGCGGATGGCTGAATTCGTCACCCGTCGCACCGCCGCGGCCGAGGCGAAGATCGCCCAGGCCGAGGTGCAGGCGACGCAGCAGGTCCGTGCGGCCGCTGCCGAGGCCGCCGTCAAGGTTTCCGAAGCCGTGCTCCGCGAGCAGGTTCGCGGCCAAGGCGGGGAGGACCTCCTCGTCCGCTCGCTCGGCGAGATTCGCAGCAAGCTGCATTCGTAGGGAGCACCCCAGGGCGTCATGCTGAGGAGCGAGGCGAAGCCTTGCGTCTCGAAGCACGCATGACGGTTTGACGCGAAGAGCGCCCTGCGTACCTTGAGACTCCGACGGCGTTCGCCACCAGCTCCTTGAGATGATGAGGGAGGCGCAGGCGAGTTCTGCTACTCCGCCGCCTGGGCCGGCATGGGAGCCGGCGGCACCCACCTGAGCACCGGTTTCCGCGCCGCTTGCGTCTCGTCGAGCCGCCGTCGCGGAGCGTGATAGGGTGCGCCCTTGAAACGGGCCGTGTCTCCCGCTTTCGCGGCCATGGCGAGGTCGCGCAGGGAAGCGATGAAGAGGTCGAGGGAGGCCTTCGATTCGGACTCGGTCGGCTCGATCAGCATGGCGCCGTGCACGACGAGCGGGAAATACACCGTCATCGGATGGTAGCCCTCGTCTATCATCGCCTTGGCCATGTCGAGCGTGGTGATGCCCGTCCCTTCGAGCCATTGATCGTCGAACAAGACCTCATGCATGCAGGGCTTGTCGCCGAAGGGCAGCGACATCAGGTCGGACAGAGAGGCCCGGACGTAATTGGCGTTCAGCACGGCGTCCTCTGAAGCCTGCCGCATCCCATCCGAGCCGTGCGACAGCATGTAGGCGAGCGCCCGCACGAACATGCCCATCTGGCCGTGGAAGGCGGTCATCCGGCCGAAAGGCGATGCGCCCTCGACGTCGTCCGCATTCTCCACGAGCTGGAAGCCCTGGCCATCGTCGCGCACGAAGGGCACCGGCGCGAAGGGCGCGAGCGCCTCGGACAGGACGACAGGTCCGGCGCCGGGCCCGCCTCCCCCGTGCGGGGTCGAGAAGGTTTTGTGCAGGTTGATATGCATGGCGTCGACGCCGAGATCGCCGGGCCTGACCTTGCCGACGATGGCGTTGAAATTGGCGCCGTCGCAATAGAAGTAGCCGCCGCATTCGTGCAGAGCGTCGGCGATCATTTTGGCCCGCGGCTCGAAGAGGCCGCAGGTATTTGGGTTCGTCAGCATGATGGCCGCGATGTCGGGGCCGAGCAGCGGGCGGACATCGGCGATGTGGACCCAACCGTCGTCGCGGGCCGGGACGGGCCTCACCTTGAAGCCGATCAGGGCGGCGGTCGCCGGATTGGTGCCGTGCGCCGATTCCGGCACGAGCACGACGTTACGGGTCGCGGCCTCGCCGCGCGCCGCGATGGCAGCCTTGATCGCCATCATGCCGAGGAGTTCGCCATGCGCGCCCGCCTTCGGCTGAAGGGCGACGGCCGGCATGCCGGTAAGCGTCGTGAGATAGCGGGCGAGTTCCGTCATGAGCGCGAGTGCGCCCTGCACGGTCGAGATCGGCTGCAGCGGGTGGATGTCACCGAAGCCCGGCAGCCGGGCCATGCGCTCGTTCAGCCGGGCATTGTGCTTCATCGTGCAGGAGCCGAGCGGAAACAGGCCCGTATCGATGCCGTAATTCTGGTGGGAGAGCCGCACGTAATGCCGCATCGTCTCGGGTTCGGAGAGGCCGGGCAGCCCGATGGGCTCCTGCCGCTCCAGCCCGCCGAGCCGCGTCCGGTGGGGGCCGGGCTCGTCGAGATCGACCCCCGTCGCCTCCAGCCGTCCGATCTCGAAGATCAGCGGCTCGATCTGGGCCAGCGCCCGATTGCCCGTGAAGGTCGGATGATGGGCCCGCATCGAGCCGGACGCATCCGCGCGCCCGACCGGCGGGCGCTCGCCATCCGGCGCGCCGGACACGGCGGGTTCGTCGGCGACAGCCGTGAGGGAGGTCTGGCGACCTTGGCGGTTCAACATGATGCGATTCCCGTGTCGGGGTCGATTGCGGCCTGCGGCGAGCCGGCCCTCCCCTCCGCCTTGCGGGGGGAGAGCGAGGTTGGGGCTGCCCTCATCGAGTCAACGCCTCCGAGAGGCCTTGGACGAGAGCCGCCCGGTCCTCATCCGTGTTCACCTCGGTCGAGGCGACGAGGAGGAGGTCGTCGAGGCCCTGTCCGGGGAGGAGGCGCGACACGGGCACCCCGGCCAGGATGCCACGCTCCGCCAAGGCTTCCACGATCGCGGCAGCTGGCTTCGGGAGCCGGATTGTGAATTCGTTGAAGAAGGTCGTGTTGAGAACCGCGACGTCCGGCAAGTCGGCCAGACTGTCGGCCAACGCGACGGCATTCGCGTGATTGACCCGGGCCAGGCGGGCGAGGCCTGTCTCGCCCAGAAGCGTCATGTGAATGGTGAAAGCCAGACAGCAAAGGCCTGAATTCGTGCAGATATTCGAGGTCGCCTTGTCGCGGCGGATATGCTGCTCGCGTGTCGAGAGGGTCAGCACGAAGCCGCGGCGGCCCTCGGCGTCGACCGTCTCGCCGCAGAGCCGGCCCGGCATCTGGCGGATGTATTTCGTGCGGGTCGCGAACAGGCCGACATAGGGGCCGCCGAAGGAAAGCGCGTTCCCGATCGACTGGCCTTCGCCGACGATGATGTCGGCCCCCATCGCGCCGGGCGATTCGACGAGGCCGAGCGACATGGCCTCCGTGAAGACGGCGATGAGGAGCGCCCCGTGGCGGTGCGCCGCCTCGGCGATCGGCCGGAGGTCGCGGAGGTTGCCGAACATGTCCGGGCTCTGGACAATGACGCAGGAGGTGCTGCCGTCGATCGCGGCCACGATGTCCTCGCTCGCCCGCACGTCCGGCGGCAGAGAGACGACGTCGTCGCCCGACATGTGCGAGATGGTGCGGACGACCTCGCCATAATGCGCGTGCAGGCCACCGGAGAGCACCGCCCGGCGGCGCCTCGTGACCCGGTGGGCCATCAGCACCGCCTCGGCCGTGCCGGTCGAGCCGTCATACATCGAGGCGTTGGCGACCTCCATGCCGGTCAGCGCCGCGACCTGGGTCTGGAACTCGAACAGATATTGCAGCGTCCCCTGCGCGATCTCGGGCTGGTAGGGCGTGTAGCTCGTCAGGAATTCCGAGCGCTGGATCAGGTGGTCGACGCTTGCCGGGACGTGATGCTTGTAGGCGCCGGCGCCGACGAAGAAGGGCACGCTCGAGGCGGGCACGTTCCGGGCGGCCATGCGGCCGAGGATGCGTTCGACCTCCAATTCTCCCCGATGCCGCGGCAAGTCGGGCGGCTCCGGCAGGAGCGCGCCTTCGGGCACGTCGGCGAAGAGGGCGTCGATCGAGTCGATGCCGACCCGGCCGAGCATCGTGGCGCGGTCGGTCTCGGTCAGCGGGAGGAAGCGCATCAGGCAAACCTTCGGGTTTGGCCGCTCACCCCGGCGCAAGCCGGGGCCCAGGAGGGGTTCTGGGTCCCGGCTTGAGCCGGGACGAGCGGGAGAGGGGCGCCGGTCATCGGGCCGGCGCCGCGATCGTGATCTCGGTCAGGACCGAATTCGCGAGGTAGCATTCGTCGTGAGCGGCATGGTGGAGCGCCTCGATGGCGGTGGCATCCGGGACGGCGTCGCCGCCGAAGATGACCTCCGGCGAGAGCGTGACCGCGCTCATGAAGAGCTTGCCGTTCGCGTTGCGGGCCATGTGCCCGCTCGCCGCGTCCCGGTAGCTCTCGACCACGAAGCCGCGTTTCGCCGCGAGATGGAGGAAGAACAGCATGTGGCAGCTGGAGAGGGCCGCCACGAAGGCCTCCTCGGGATCGACGGCGTCCTCGCGCGAATAAGGCAAAGGCACCGACGAGGGCGCGGAGGAAGCCGGCACCTCGACGCCGCCGTCGAAGAGCCAGCGATGGCCGCGGCTGTAGCGGTTGTCGAGGAAGGCATCGCTGCCCCGCCTCCACTCCACCACCGCCGAGTAGCTGTGCGACATCGCTACGGTCAGCTGATCGAGGCCACATAGGCCGCGTAATCCGCCTCGGTCATGAGCCCGTCGAGCTCCGCCGGATCGGACAATTCGAGCTGCATGAACCAGCCGCGGCCGGCCGGATCCTCGTTCACGGTCGCGGGCATGTCCTCGAGCTCGCCGTTCACGGCCGTCACCGTGCCGGATACGGGCGCGAAGACCTCGCTCGCCGCCTTCACGCTCTCGACCACCGCGGCCTCCTCGCCCTTGACGAGGGTCCGGCCGACCGTGGGCAATTCGACATGGACCACGTCGCCGAGTTGCGACTGCGCGTAGTCGGTGATCCCGACGGTCGCGACGTCGCCCTCGACCGAGACGTATTCGTGATCCTTGGTGTAGCGAACGGTCATGGATGCTCCTCAGCGCCTGTAGCGGTGTGGGACGAACGGCATTTTGACGATCTGGCCCGGCACGGTGCGGCCGCGGACCACCAGTCCGACCGCGGTGCCGACGGCGGCGAAATCCGGGACGACATAGCCCATCGCGACCGGCGCCCCGACGGTCGGGCCGAAGCCGCCCGACGTCACCTTGCCGATCAGTTCGCCGGCCGCGTCGAGGATGTCGGCATGCTCGCGGGCGGGGCTGCGGCCCTCGACCCGGATGCCGACGCGGCGCCGCACCGGGCCCTCCGCGATCTCGCGCGCGATGCGAATCTGGCCCGGGAAGCCGCCCGCCTCGCGCCGTCGCTTGCCGATGGACCAGGTCAAGCCGGCCTCGACGGGCGAGGTCTCCTGGTTGATATCGTGACCATAGAGCGGAAGCCCCGCCTCGAGCCGCAGCGAATCGCGGGCGCCGAGCCCGCTCGGGCGCACGCGTTCGTCCCGGAGGAGCAGGGCCCAGAGGTCGGCCGCCTGCCCGGCCGCGACCGAGATCTCGAAGCCGTCCTCGCCTGTATAGCCCGACCGGCTGAGATGAACCGGCATCCCGGCGAGGGTCGCGGAGGCGGTTTGCATGAAGCTCATCGTGGCCAGCGAGGGCTCTAACCGGGCCAGCACGTCCGCCGCTTGCGGACCCTGCAGCGCGAGGAGAGCGCGGTCCGGCATCGGCTGGAGCGAGACACCGTCCGGAAGGGTGGCGGCCATGAGGCGATAATCCGCATCCTTGGTGCCCGCATTGACGACGAGGAGGATCTCACCGTCCTGGGCGGGATCGGCGGGCCGCGCGACCATCAGGTCGTCGACGATGCCGCCCTCCTCGTTCAGGATCTGGGTGTATCGCTGCTGGCCGGGACGAAGGCCGAGCACGTCGGCGGCCACCATGCCCTCGAGCGCGCGCGCCGAGGTCGCGAAATCGGGGCCGACGAGCTTGGCCTGGCCCATATGGGAGACGTCGAACAGGCCGGCCTGCTCGCGCGTCCAGGCATGTTCGGCCAGGATTCCGGACGGATACTGGACCGGCATCGCATAGCCGGCGAAGGCGACCATACGGCCGCCCGCAGCGATATGGAGGGACGCAAGCGGCGTCTCTGCGAGGGGTGCCTCCGCCTGCTGGGCGGGCTCGGCGGTCTCTTGGTCGGCCATCGATCACCCCGGACACGGTTGCGCTGCTCTCCCGCGGACCGCGCAACCCGAGGGTTCGCAGCCGCAAGAAACGCGCCCCCTCTGTCCCGGGACCTGAGAGATTTCCCCCTGCGGCCTGTGCCGCACGGGTTACGCCCTTCGGTGGACGCCGCGTGTGTCGCGGCGTCGCTTTCCAGAGTGCCAGCTCCCCGCGGTCCTGGTGCCTGAGCGTTTCCGGGGCGGTTGCGCCTTCGGCGTCGAACGATGCCTCGCGGCTCCGTCCGAACTCTCCCGCGGGGATCAGCGGCACCGTTTCTTAGGGAGGGTGCGACGAAGCTGTCAATCGCCGCCGCGCTTCCGCCGCTTCGCTCCGGCATCCAGGGCCCATGACCGCCATCCGCCTGATCGATCGACGACGTCTCGGAACGCTCGCCCTTGCGGGCGGGCTCGGCCTCCTCTCGGCCCCGGCCCGGGCCCAGGCCGCGAACCAGTGGTTCGCCGTCATGGGCGACAATGGCCAGCCCGTGCCGAACTACCGCGCACCGGTGGAACTCGTCGAGGATATCGAGGACTTGCCCGGTGCGATCTGGGCCGGGCCGCGCTCCGCCTCGGTGAAGCTCATCGAATTCTACGATTATAACTGTCCCTGGTGTCGGGCAGCGGAAAAGGCGCGGGACGCGCTCCGGATGGAAGAGCCCGACCTGCGGGTCGGGCTCGTCAACAACCCGATCCTGTCGCCGGCTTCGGCCGCGGCCGCCAAGGTGGATCTCGCGCTCCTCACGCTGAAGGGCGCGGGCGCATCCTACGGCCTGCATCGGCGCCTCTTCGAGACGCCCGGCCGGATCGACGGGCCAAGAGCGCTCGACGCGGCTGTCGAATTCGGCGCCGAGCGGGGAAAACTCGAAACGCTGGCCGCGTCCTCGGAAATCGGCGAGATGCTCGCCCGCCAACAGCGGCTCGCGGCCTCGCTCGGTATTTCGGCGACGCCGTCCTACGTGGTGGGGGGCGCGACCGTGCTGGGCTATCCCGGTGCCCAGGCGCTTGCCCGGATCGTGGCCTCCGCCCGGCGCTGCGGGTCGATCAGCTGCTGATCGTCAACCCCGGCGGCGGCGGGGCGATGCAGCAGCAGCCGCGCCCCCGAGCCCGACCTCGATCTCGTATTCTCCCGTGCCGGGCGGCACGATCATGTCGCTCTCGATCGCCATGAACGAGCTCTGCGTGTCGTTCGCCGGAATGGTGACGGCGACCCGCTTGAGCCGGCTCACGATCACGCGATCGCCGCGCTTGATCTGAAAGGTGACGGGCACGTCGAAGCGGCCACCGCCGCCGCCCGCCCCCAGCAGCGCCCTGCCTTCCAGCCCGACCTTGACGGAGATCGCGCCTCCCGCCCGCTCGATGCATTCCCGGGCGACATTGGCGATGGAAATCTGGCTCGTGCCGCGCCGGAGGGCGGCTCCGCCGTCCGCCACCGTGACGGCCGGACATTCCGTGGCCTCGACCTCGACCGCACGTGCGAGCGGGGGCTCGGTCGTGCTGCCGTAACGGAGCATGTTGCCGAGGGTCGATCCCATGTCGCTGCCCCCCGAGCCGGACGAGGTGCAGGCCGGCAGCGCCAGCATGGCGACGAGGAGAAGCGGCCCCGAACCCAACTTTATCGTGAACCGCATCGCATCGACCTCAGGGCAGCGCGTCGAATCCGGGCCCGAAACCTTCCAGAGAGACCGGGATCCCGACCCCCTCCTCCGGCGTCTGGAAGACGATGAAGGTCGCCTGCTTGCCGGTCTTGAGCTGGTTCAAGAGATTGTCTTCCATCACCACCTCGGCGACGCAACCCGTCGTGAGGCACCGGACGAAGCCCGCCCGCCCGACATCGACATTGTCGATCTTGAGGCCGAGCCCGGCCGGCAGAAGCACGCCCAGCGGCGCGACGACCCGGAGCAGGCGGCTTTTCGCATCCGCGGTCTTCAGCACGATGACCAGGAGGGTGATGTTGGGGCGATCCTCGGCCGCGACGTTCTGGACGAGCGCGCATTGCTCGGCCTGAGCGCCGGCCGGTGTCTCGCAGCGGAGCTGCCAATCCCGGAAGGAGTTGCGGACGACGCCCTGAGCGAAGGCCGGCGGAGAACCTGACAGGGCCAAAGCCACCAGCGCGACGGCCGCCAGGGTCCATCGCCGGCAGCACCGCCCCGAAGGGAAACGCGTCGACATCACCACTCCTCCGGGCTCGAAGGGGAGCCCGCTCGCAAGCGCGGTTTCGGACCATGCGGGGGCGGGGCTGTCAAGCGCGAACCGGGCGGCCTGGTCGGCTGGACGCGGCGCCCGTCGCCGGAGCTCCGGGAGAGGCCCTTATGACGCATTTCCGGACCGGCCCGCGCGATTGCGTCGGCCTGCGCCTTGTGGTCTTAAACGGTTCGAAAGTGCGGCGCCGAGGCGCCTGATCTGCGACCGGGCGTTCCCAGGATCTCGCTGCCGCAGACCGAGACGCAGAGCCGAACCCGCAGGGTCCGAGAGGGTCTGGAATCGTGAGAGTGAGTGCTAAGGCCGTGGGCACCGGACTGGGTGCTGTCGTCGTGGGCATGTGGGCGAGCGTCGCGCTTGCCGCCGGCACGGGCCGGCCCGAACCCTGGCAGATCGCGATGCAGAATCCGGTCACTCCGATCGCGGAACAGCTGCATTCCTTCCACACCATCCTGATGTGGCTGATCACGGCCATCACCCTCTTCGTTGCGGGCCTGATCGCCTATTGCGCCTTCGCCTTCAACGAGAAGGCGAACCCGACACCGTCCAAGACCGCGCACAACACGGCGATCGAGATCGCCTGGACGATCCTCCCCGTCCTGATCCTCGTCATCATCGCGATCCCGTCTTTCCGGCTTCTGCGCGCGCAGCTCATCATCCCGCCGGCCGACATGACCATTAAGGCTACGGGGAACGCCTGGTATTGGGGGTACGAGTATCCGGGCGACAAGGACGGCAAGGGCGGGTTCAAGTTCGACGCGAACCTGGTCGAGGAAAAGGACCTGAAGCCCGGCCAGATCCGCCTCCTGGCGACCGACAATGACGTCGTCGTCCCGGTGAATAAAGTCGTGCGGGTTCAGGTCACCGCGGCAGACGTCCTGCATGCCTTCGCGATGCCGTCCTTCGGCATCAAGGTCGACGCCGTGCCGGGGCGCCTGAATGAGACCTGGTTCAAGGCCGAGCGCGAGGGCACCTATCACGGCCAGTGTTCGGAACTCTGCGGGCAGCGCCACGCCTACATGCCGATCACCATCCGGGTCGTCAGCGACGCCGAGTACGCGGCCTGGGTTGCGGAAGCGCAGACCAAATACGCCGCGATCGAACCGCCGGCAGCGGCACGCAAGCTTGCCGACTCCCGCATCCAGAACTGATTCCGTCAGAACACGAGGACCGAAGGGTCTCCCGATGGCACATGCAGCCCACCTCGATCACGCCCATGATCACGAGCACCACACGCCGACCGGCTGGCGTCGGTGGTTGTATTCGACCAACCACAAGGACATCGGCACCCTCTACCTGATCTTCTCCTTCTGCGCGGGTCTTGTCGGCGCGGCGCTGTCGATCGCGATGCGGCTCGAATTGCAGGAGCCGGGGCTGCAGATCTTCTCGAACCCGCAGACCTACAACGTCTTCGTGACGGGCCACGGCCTGATCATGGTATTCTTCCTGGTTATGCCCGCGCTGATCGGCGGCTTCGGGAACTGGTTCGTGCCGTTGATGATCGGCGCGCCCGACATGGCCTTCCCGCGCATGAACAACGTCTCGTTCTGGCTGACGGTCGCGGGCTTCGGCCTTCTCGTGGTCTCCCTCTTCTTCGAGGGCGCGCCGGGGTCTCTCGGCTTCGGCGGCGGCTGGACGGTCTACCCGCCGCTCTCGACCACCGGGCATCCGGGCCCGGCGCTCGATTTCGCCATCCTGTCGCTTCACCTGGCGGGCGCGGCGTCAATCCTGGGCGCCATCAACTTCATCACCACGATCCTGAACATGCGCGCGCCCGGCATGACGATGCACAAGATGCCGCTTTTCGCCTGGTCGATCCTGGTGACGGCGTTCCTGCTGCTGCTCGCGCTTCCTGTCCTGGCAGGAGCGATCACCATGCTGCTGACCGACCGCAATTTCGGCACGACCTTCTTCGATCCGGCCGGCGGCGGCGATCCGGTCCTCTACCAGCACCTGTTCTGGTTCTTCGGCCACCCCGAAGTCTACATCATGATCCTGCCGGCCTTCGGCATCGTGTCGCACATCATTTCGACCTTCTCGAAGAAGCCGATCTTCGGCTATCTCGGCATGGCCTACGCGATGGTCGCGATCGGCGTCGTCGGCTTCGTCGTGTGGGCCCACCACATGTACACGGTCGGCCTCTCGCTGCAGACGCAGGCCTATTTCGTCTTCGCCACGATGGTCATCGCGGTGCCGACGGGCGTGAAGATCTTCTCCTGGATCGCGACCATGTGGGGCGGCTCGATCCGCTTCTCGGCCGCGATGCATTGGGCGATCGGCTTCATCTTCCTGTTCACGGTCGGCGGCGTCACCGGCGTCGTGCTCGCGAATGCCGGCATCGACCGCTACATGCACGACACCTATTACGTCGTCGCGCACTTCCACTACGTGCTGTCGCTCGGCGCCGTGTTCATGATCTTCGGCGGGATCTATTATTGGTTCCCGAAGATGTCGGGCCGCATCATTCCGGAGAATATTGGCATCCTGCACTTCTGGGTCTCGTTCATCGGCGCGAACGTGCTTTTCTTCCCGATGCACTTTCTCGGCCTGGCCGGCATGCCGCGACGCTATGCGGATTATCCGGATGCCTTCGCGGGCTGGAACCGGGTCGCCTCGTTCGGCTCCTACCTGTTCGCTTTCGGCCTCCTGATCTTCCTGTACGGACTCTGGCGCGCCTTCCAGTCGAAGGAGCAGGCCGCGAACAGCCCATGGGGTGCCGGCGCGACCACGCTCGAATGGACGTTGCCGTCGCCGCCGCCGTTCCACCAATACGAGACGCTGCCGGTCATCGCCGACACCGATCACCATTGACCAACCGCTCATCCCGGCGAAAGCCGGGACCGAGGAGCCTTCTCAGCCTATGCCCGCTGGATCCCGGCTTCCGCCGGGATGAGCGGCAAGGCTCTGATGCCGTCACTGCAGACTGAGCATTATGACCACGCTGTCCAAGACCTTCGATCCCATCACTGCTCCCGCCGCGATTGCCGGCGGCGGGGAGGTGCGCGACTATTTCATGCTTCTGAAGCCGCGGGTGATGTCGCTCGTCGTGCTGACGGCATTGGTCGGCATGCTGGTGACGCCGTCTGGCATCCATCCGGTCCTGGCGGCCGCGTCGCTCCTGATGATCGCGATCGGCGCCGGCGCGTCGGGCTGCCTCAACATGTGGTGGGACGCCGACATCGACTCGGTGATGACCCGCACGCGGACGCGTCCGATCCCGGCCGGGCGGGTCACGCCGGGCGAAGCCTTCGCATTCGGAACCGCCCTTTCGGTGGGCTCCGTCCTGGCGCTCGGGCTCATCGCGAACTGGCTTTCCGCGCTTCTTCTCGCGCTCACCATCCTGTTCTACGTCGTCGTCTATTCGATGGGCCTGAAAAGGGTCACGGCACAGAATATCGTGATAGGCGGGGCCGCGGGCGCTCTTCCCCCGATCATCGGTCAGGCTGCCGTGACCGGCGCCGTCCACCTGGACACCATCGTCCTCTTCGCAATCATTTTCGTCTGGACGCCACCGCATTTCTGGGCGCTGGCGCTCGTCAAGTCGGGAGAATATGGCCGCGCCGGCATTCCGATGCTGCCGAATGTCGCCGGCCCGGACGCGACGCGCCTGCAGATCCTGCTCTACACGCTCGTCCTCGTGCCGCTCGCCCTCATGCCGGGCCCGCTTGGCTTCGGCGGTACCGGCTACATGGCGATCGCGACCCTTTCGGGCGGGGCGATGCTGGCCTTGGCCGTGAAGGTCTACCGGCGCCGGACCGGCGAGTCCGCGGACCGGGCCGCCATGGAACTGTTCGGTTTCTCGATCCTCTACCTGCTGCTCCTCTTCGCGACGCTCCTGTCGGAACACGGATTCGGTCTCTTCCGGGCATTGCCATGGTCGGCGACGTGAGCATGCCAGGGCCGAGCCTCCCTCCTCCGAGCGAGGCGGACCTTAAGCGGCGGCGGTCGCGCTCGATCGCCATCGCGATCTCGCTGGGCTTCATGGTGTTGCTGTTCTACGCCGTGACGATCGCGAAGATCGGGCCCCAGATCCTGGCGAGGCCGATGTGACCGCGCGCGTCACGACGGACGTCGGCAATCGCCGTGGCCGCCGGATGACGCTCGTCGCCTGCGGTTCGCTCGCGCTGCTCATGGTGGGCGCGGCTTATGCCGCCGTGCCGCTCTACAACATGTTCTGCCGGGTCACCGGCTATGACGGCACGCCGATGGTCCGCTCGACGGAAGCGTCCGAAACCCTCTCCCGGAAGGTCTCGGTCCGCTTCGATACGAATGTCGCGCCCGGGCTCCGCTGGAGCTTCTCCCCTGAGATGCCCGAGGTGGCGGCCCGTATCGGCGAGACCCGGACCGTGTTCTTTCGGGTCAAGAACGAAGGCCCGGCCATGAGCCGTGGGATCGCCACATACAACGTCCAGCCCGGCCAGGCAGGAGCCTTCTTCGTCAAGATGAAGTGCTTTTGTTTCGACGAGCAGGCCCTGGCACCGGGCGAGTCGATGGATTTCCCGGTCGTATTCTACGTGGACCCGGCACTCGCCAAGGACCGGAATCTCGACGGTCTCTCGTCCATCACCTTGTCCTACACCTATTTCGCCTCCCGGAACGGCGAGCCGGTCGCAGCCGTTGACTCGGGCAAGCCGAAGACGTGAAGGCGTGACAGAATGCAGCCGACCGGCGTAAGCCGGGCGGAGCGAATGGAAGCAGGTTTGCCGGCCCGCGGGACGGCGGAGAAGAGCGGATCATGGCAGAGGCCACCCAGGTCAAGCACGATTACCACCTCGTCGATCCGAGCCCGTGGCCCCTGATCGGGTCGCTCTCGGCCTTCACGATGATGATCGGCCTCGTCATGACGATGAAGGGGCTTGGTCCCGAGACGTTCAAGATCGGACCCTACGTGCTCGGCGCCGGAATCCTCGGCGTCCTCTACACCATGATGAGCTGGTGGAGCGACGTCGCCTGGGAGGCCGGGCCCGGCCATCACCACACGCGCGTCGTGCAGCTGCACCACCGCTACGGCATGATGATGTTCATCGCATCCGAAGTGATGTTCTTCGTGGCCTGGTTCTGGGCCTATTTCGACGCCGCGCTCTATGCCGGCGATGCGATGCAGTATCTCCGGGCGGACAAGCTCGGCGTGTGGCCGCCCAAGGGCATCGAGACCTTCGATCCCTGGCATCTGCCGCTTCTCAACACGCTGATCCTGCTCACCTCGGGCACGACCGTGACCTGGGCCCACCACGCCCTGATCGAGGGCGACCGGAACGGCGTGAAGCAGGCGCTTTGGCTGACCGTCGCCCTCGGCGTCCTGTTCACCGTCTGCCAGGTCTTCGAATACAGCCACGCCGCCTTCGGCTTCGCGGGCCACATCTACGGCGCGACCTTCTTCATGGCGACGGGCTTCCACGGCTTCCACGTCGTCATCGGGACCATCTTCCTCGCCGTTTGCCTGCTTCGGATGTATTGGGGCCAGTTCACGCCGACCCAGCATCTCGGCTTCGAATTCGCGGCCTGGTATTGGCATTTCGTCGACGTGGTGTGGTTGTTCCTGTTTGCCGCGATCTACGTCTGGGGCTCGGGCGGCGCGACGGCGGCACACTGACGAGCACGTATCTCGACACCATATGAAATGGGCGGCCCCGAGCCGCCCTTTTCATTTTGCGGATTGTGGCTGCGGTCCGCCGGGAGTTCCAAGCTTTGGCTTTCGACCGTGCGACGCCTCCGGCTCTCACCACAGGATGGCGAGGCCGCTGTCCCCGCTGCGGGCGCGGGCATCTCTTCGACGGCTACCTGACGGTGAGCCCACGCTGCGAAGTCTGCGGTCTCGATTTCGCCTTCGCCGATTCGGGCGACGGTCCGGCCTTCTTCGTGATGAGCTTCGTCGGGATCGTCGTGGTCGGGCTCGCGATGATGGTGGAATTCACCTACGAGCCGCCGCTCTGGGTCCACGCCCTGCTCTGGGGGCCGACCATGTTGGGGCTCAGTCTGGCGCTTCTCCGGCCCGCCAAGGGCCTTCTCATCGCGCTGCAATTCGGGCGGAAGGCCGAGCAGGGCCGGTTGAAGTCATGAGCGAGGTACCGGCGGTTCGGACACGCCTCGCATCGCTCGCGATGCCCGCCGTCGCGACTGGAATCGCACTGGCTGTCCTGGTCTCGCTCGGGAATTGGCAGCTCGATCGCAAGAGCTGGAAAGAGGGCCTTCTTGCCCAGATCGAAAGCCGCGCCTACGGCGAGGCGGGCGAGGTCCTGCCCGAGGCGTCGTGGTCCGACTGGCGCGCGGAAGCCGACGAGTTCCGACGCATCGAACTTCGTGGCACCCTCCTGCACGATCTCACGGTTCCGATCCACGGGCTGGCAGAAGAGCGTCGCGGGCTGGCCGTGCAGGGCTTCTACCTGTTCACGCCTCTCCGGCGTTCCGACGGCTCGGTCGTCGTCGTCAATCGCGGCTTCGTGCCGACCGAGTTGCGCGACGCAACCCTGAGCGCGGCCGCGAGCGGCCCGTCCGAAGCCCGCATCGTGGGCCTGGTTCGCGCTCCGGAAACGCGGGCGCTATTCGTCCCCGGGAACGACGCGGGGCGTAACAGCTGGTTCGTCCGAAATCTGTCCGATATTGCGGAGGCGAAGCGGCTCACGCGTGTCGCCCCGTTCTACGTCGATGCCGACGCGACTCCGCAGACCGGTGGGTGGCCGAAGGGAGGGCAGACCCAACTGACGCTTCGGAACAGCCACCTGCAATATGCCGTGACATGGTTCGGCCTGGCCGGAACCCTGATCGCGGTGTTCGGCGCCTTCGCATGGCGCCGTTGGACGGGCCGGGAGCCCGGGTCAGCCGGCGAGCTTGAGGCCCGCGATACCGGCCACGATCAGTCCGATGCAGCCGAGCCGCATCAGGGTCGCCGGTTCGCCGAATAGCGTCATGCCGAGAAGCGCGGCACCGACGGTGCCGATGCCCGTCCAGACCGCATAGGCGGTGCCGACCGGCAATGTCTTTAGCGCGATTCCGAGGAGAACGATGCTCACGACCATGCTGACCACAGTGATCGCCGTCGGCAGCGGGCGCGTGAATCCCTCCGAGTATTTGAGTCCGATCGCCCAGCCGATCTCGAACAGCCCAGCGACGATGAGGATGAACCAAGTCATGACGCGGGCGAGGCAGAACCTCGGCCCGCGTCACGATGACAGGCGTTCCGCATCACCGGGAACGCCCGTCCGATCACATGCCACGCATCATGCGGCGCTCGACCTTCCGGCGCATGACGCGGCGCTCCATCCGGCGATCCATACGGCGCTCCATGCGACGACGCATCATGCGGCGCTCCATCCGGTCCATCATCTGGACCTTGTGGATGTCGGAGGACTCGATGGAGCCGAGCGGGTTCGTGGTCGAAACCGGCGCAGCGTGCGCAGCCATGCCGAAGCCGGCGAGGCCGACGGACACGACCAAGGCAGACAGGGTGAATCGCATTATCTTCTCCCGAAGGGCTTCACGACGATAACCGGGCGGTTCCGCCGACCGAAGCACGAGAACAAACGACCACTCCGCCCAGATAGTTTCTTGTGAATGAGAACATTTTGGAAGGCCGAAATCGTTCCGCCGTCATCGTGGGTTCAGGGCCGCCCGATCCACCCTCGTCTTGGCCTCTCGCGGCCGAGACACTAGGGTCGCAACGCGACAGCGGAACCCACATGCTGCACATCTCGACACGGGGCGAGGCGCCCGCCCTGTCATTCACCGACGCGATGCTCGCCGGTCTCGCGCGCGACGGGGGCCTCTACGTCCCCGAGACTTGGCCGAGTCTCGGCAGGACCGAGATCGCGGCCTTCGCGGGCCGGCCCTACCCCGAGGTCGCCGCCGCTGTGCTGCGTCGTCTCACGGGAGGCGAGTTCGCGGACGCGGATCTCGTCCGGATGATCGACGACGCCTATGCCGGATTTCGTCATCCGGCCACCTGCCCGCTCGTGCAGATCGGCGACGGCCTGTTCGTACAGGAACTCTTCCACGGCCCGACGCTCGCCTTCAAGGACGTCGCGATGCAGCTCCTCGGCCGCATGATGGAGAGCGCGCTCGCGGCCCGGGGCAGGCGCGCCACGATCGTCGGCGCGACGTCGGGGGACACCGGCAGCGCGGCCGTGGCCGCCTTCGAAGGCTCGAGTCGTGTCGACGTCTTCATCCTCTACCCGCACGGGCGCGTGTCGGACGTCCAGCGCCGGCAGATGACGACGATCGCGGCCGAGAATATCCACACCGTCGCGATCGAGGGCTCGTTCGACGATTGCCAGGCGATCGTGAAGGCCCTGTTCGGGCGCACGGCCTTCCGCGACGAGATGCAACTCTCGGGCGTGAATTCCATCAACTGGGCCCGCATCGCCGCGCAGGCGGTCTATTATGTGACGGCAGCCGTCGCGCTCGGTTCACCTCATCGCCCCGTCTCCTTCGCCGTTCCCACGGGCAATTTCGGCGATGTGCTCGCCGGCTGGGTCGCCAAGCGCATGGGCCTGCCGATCGAGCGGCTCGTCATCGCGACGAATGCGAACGACATCCTGGCCCGCACGCTCGCAACCGGCCGCTACGAGGTGACGGCGGTCGTGCCGACCACCTCACCCTCCATGGACATCCAGGTCTCGTCGAATTTCGAGCGGCTTCTCTTCGAGGCGCATGGCCGCGACCCGGAGGCGGTGCGCCGCCTGATGGCGGGCCTCGCCCAATCGGGGTCCTTCGCCATCGCGGACGCGCCGCTCGCGGCGATCCGGGCCGAGTTTGAAGGCCATGCCGTCCCGGAGAGCGAGGTCGAAAACGAGATCGGCCGGACCTGGCGCGAGGCCGGCTACCTGCTCGACCCGCACACCGCCATCGCAGTTCGGGCGGCCCGGGCGCATCTCGCGGCCGATCCCCACGTGCCGGTCGTCGCGCTCGCGACCGCGCATCCGGCCAAATTCCCGGACGCGGTCCTGCGCGCGAGCGGCATGCGGCCCGCCCTCCCCCCACATCTCGCGGAACTCATGACCCAGCCCGAACGCATCACGATCCTGCCGAACGACCCCGCCGCGGTGGAAGCCCATATCCGGCGCGAAGCGCGTGCGGTCCGGAACCACGCGGCATGAGCGGCGCAGTAACGTCGGAGCCCGGCATCCGGGTGTCGCATCTGGACAACGGCATCGCGGTCGTGAGCGAGGCGTTGCCGGGCGTGAAGACGGCGAGCGTCGGGGTGTGGGTCGCGGCGGGATCGCGCCACGAGCACGACGACGAGCACGGCCTGTCGCATCTCATCGAGCATATGGCCTTCAAGGGCACGACGCGGCGCAGCGCCCGCCGCATCGCCGAGGACATCGAGAATGTCGGGGGCGAGATCAATGCCGCGACATCGACCGAGTTCACGAGTTACACGGCGCGGGTGCTGGGCGAGGATACCGGCCTCGCCATCGACGTGCTCGGCGACATTCTGACGGGCTCGCTCTTCGACAAGGTCGAACTCGCCCGCGAGGTGAACGTCATCCTGCAGGAATACGCCTCGGTCGAGGATTCTCCGGACGACGTCGTCATGGACGCCTTCATGGAGCATGCCTTCGCCGGCCAGGCGATCGGGCGCCCGATCCTGGGCCGGCCTGAGACGATCCGAAGCTTCGACGCCGCCAAGATCCAGCGCTTCATGGAGCGGGAATACACGCCCGCCCGCATGGTCGTCGCCGCGGCCGGAGCGGTCGAGCACGAGGCGGTCGTCGCGAGCGCTGCGGCCGCGCTCGGCGGGATCCCGGCCCGAGACGCACCGACGCTCGGGCCCGCGAGCTACACCGGAGGCGAGAAGCGCCTCCGCCGCAAGCTGGAACAGGCCAATCTCGTCATCGGCCTGCCGGGCGTCTCCTTCCGCGACCCGGCCTATTTCGCCCTGCACATGTTCGCCCAGGCGCTCGGCGGCGGCCTCACTTCCCGGCTCTGGTACGAGGTCCGCGAGACGCGCGGCCTCGCCTACGCGATCGATGCCTTCCACTGGCCCTTCACCGATTCTGGCCTCTTCGGCATCGGGGCGGGCACATCGCGGGAAGACCTGGCTGAACTCGTCGATGTCGTCACCGCGACGGCCCGGGCCACGACCGAAGGGCTCGAGGCGGACGAACTCGCGCGCGGCAAGGCGCAGCTCAAGGTGTCGCTGCTGGCCGCCCTCGAATCGCCGGCGGGGCGCATCGAGCGCGCCGCCCGGCAGTTGCTCGCCTGGGGCCGGATCATCCCGGCGGAAGAGACGGTCGCGCATGTCGATGCGGTGACGCTCGATCAGGTCCGCGAAGCCGGCCGCCGCACCCTCGCCGGGCCGGTCACGGTCGCGGCGATCGGGCCGATCCGGACGCTGCAGTCGACGGCCCGCATCGGCGCGGGATTCCAGGCTGACCCGCGACCCTGATTCAGCCGCAAAGAGCGCGCAACTCCACATTCCCATCCATCGATCCCGCGAGGCCGGCCGGTCCTTTCAACCCGTTCCGCCTTGCCGCCGGGCAGGAGCGCCGGTACCAAGGCCGAAGCCGGATCCCAGGGCCCGGACCCTCTCCACGTTGCGCTTTCTCCACCTCTTCATCGGGCTCATCGCCGCGCTCCTCGGTCCGATTCTCGTGTCCGGGTCGGCCGCGGCCGTGGAAGCCGTCCGGGTCTCGCCCCAGAACGTGGCGATCGACCTCACGCCGATGATCGAGCATTACAACTCGAGCGGCGACCTCATCCAGATCTCGACCGCCCCGGGTCGCGACGGGATCGTGCGGCGCATCGCCGTGAAGGCGCGTGAATCCGGGACGAGCCCCGGCTGGATCGCCTTCGCGCTCACGAATTCATCCGACGAGCAGATCGAGCGCCTGCTCGTCACGCCGCATTTCCGTCTGGTCAATTCGGGCGTGGTCTGGCCCGATCTCGGTTCGACCCGCATCGCTGCGATCACGGCGAGCGAAGGCATCCGGCCGGAGCGTGAGCCGTCATCGGATGCCGACCTGTTCCAGATCACGCTCGATCCCGGCACGACCGTCACCTTCGTGGCCGAGCTCGCGACGGGCAATGTCGGGCAGGTCTATCTCTGGGAAGCCGAGGCCTACAAGCAGAAGCTGAACGGCCTCACCCTCTACAAGGGCATCATCATCGGCATCGCGGGGCTGCTCGCGCTGTTCCTCACCATCGTCTTCGTCGTCAAGGGCGCCCTCGTCTTCCCGGCGGCCGCGGCGCTGGCCTGGTCGGTGCTCGCCTATGCCTGTATCGACTTCGGCTTCTTCCAGCGCATTTTCCCGATCCCGGAACAGGCCGAGAGGATCTATCGGGCGGGGGCGGAAGCGGTCCTGGCCGCGACGCTTCTCGTCTTCCTCTTCGCCTATCTGAACCTGAATCGCTGGCATGTCCGCTACTCGACGGTCAGCCTGTTCCTGCTCGTCTTCCTGGCCGCATTGATCGGATTGTCCGTCGTCGACCCTCCGATCGCGGCCGGCGTCGCCCGCATCTCGATCGGGGTCCTGGCCGTCGTCGGCCTGATCCTCGTGCTCAACCTGGCGATCCGGGGTTTCGACCGCGCCATCATGCTGATCCCGACCTGGCTCCTGCTGGTGGTCTGGGTCGGGGCGGCCGGCCTGACCGTCGTCGGGCAGCTCAGCAACGACCTCGTCCAGCCGGCTCTGATCGGCGGGCTCGTCCTCATCGTGATGCTGATCGGCTTCACCGTCATGCAGCATGCCTTTTCGGGCGGCACGCTGGCCAGCGGGTTGGGGCACGACGCCGAGCGGCGCGCACTGGCGCTGACGGGCTCGGGCGATCTCGTCTTCGATTGGGACGTGGTCGGAGATCGCGTCTATGTCTCGCCCGACCTCGAACACCAGCTCGGACTGAAGCGCGGCACCCTCAGCGGAGGCGGCGCCGATTGGCTGGACGCCGTGAACGCGCTCGATCGCGAGAAATACCGGGCCTCCCTCGATTCGGTGATCGAGAACCGGCGCGGCCGGCTCGCCCTGGACTTCCGCTTGCGCTCAGCCGGCGGGGCTTTTCACTGGTTCCGCCTCAAGGCTCGCCCGGTGGTCGGGACCGACGGTGAGGTGATCCGCATCATCGGCACGCTCGCCGACGTCACCGACACCAAGACCGCAGAAGAACGCATCCTGCACGACGCGGTCCACGACAACCTGACCGGGCTGCCGAACCGGCACCTGTTCCTGGATCGGCTCGAGGCGGTGCTGGCGCTGACCAGCGGCGACGACGCCTTCCGCCCCACCGTGATCGTGCTCGACATCGACCGGTTCCGGCATGTGAACGAGTCGGTCGGGCATTCGGCCGGCGACTCGATCCTCCTCACCTCGTCGCGCCGCCTCTCGCGCCTGCTCCGACCGCAGGACACTTTGGCCCGCTTCGCCGGCGACGAGTTCGCGATCCTGCTCCTGTCGGAGCACAAGGAGGAGCGGATCGACGTCCTGGCCGAACAGATCCGGCAGGCGCTCTCGACCCCCATCACCTATTCCGAACGCGAGATCTTCCTCACGGGCTCGATCGGCGTGGCGCGCCATGACCCGGAGGCGCGGGTCAAGGCCGAGGAACTGATCCGAACGGCCGAGATCGCGGTCGCTCATGCGAAACGGCTCGGCGGCGATCAGGTCGAGCGGTTCGACCCGTCGATGCGGCAAACGTCGCGCGGCGACCGGCTCGGCCTCGAGGGCGATCTTCGACGCGCGATCGACCGCGAGGAGCTGCGGGTCGCCTTCCAGCCGATCGTCCGGCTCGAGGACCGGACCATCGCCGGTTTCGAGGCGCTACTGCGCTGGGACCATCCCCGCTTCGGCGCGATCGGACCGCAGACCTTCATTCCCATCGCCGAGGAAACGGGACTGATCGTCGATCTCGGCCTGTTCGCGCTGGAGCGCACCGCGCATGAACTCGCGGCCTGGCAGCGGGCGCTGGACGTCGACCCGCCGATCTTCGCCTCGGTCAACGTGTCGAGCCGTCAGCTCCTGAAACAGGACCTGCTGCACGATCTGAAGACGGTGCTGGCTCGCACGGGCGTGGCCCCGGGCTCCCTCAAGCTCGAATTGACCGAGAGCCTGGTCATGGAGAACCCGGAATATGCGGCCCAGATCCTGACTCGCATCCGCGAGCTGGGCGCCGGGCTCTCGCTCGACGATTTCGGCACGGGCTATTCGGCGCTGTCCTACCTGCAGCGCTTCCCATTCGACACGATCAAGATCGATCAGTCCTTCGTGCGCGACCTCACCGCCGGCAAGCCCGTGATCCTGCGCTCGATCGTGAAACTCGCCCAGGAACTCGGCATGGACGTGGTCGCCGAGGGCGCCGAAAGCGAGAGCGAGGCCATCGAACTCTACCATACCGGCTGCGACTACGCGCAGGGCTTCGTCTTCGGCGAGCCGATGACGGTCGCCCAGGCCCGGCAGCTCGTCGGAGCAGCGAAGGCGGACGCCTGAGGTTCGATCGTCATTCCGGGGCTCGGCGAAGCCGCCAACCCGGAACCCGCGGCCGCACGGGGCGTGGATTGCTTCCTGTTCTCCCGCCCGTCCGTAGGTTCCGGGTTCCGCTTCGCGGCCCCGGAATGACGGCGTGCTCTCACGCCCTCCCGGCCTCGCTCGACAGCATGCCGGGATGGATGCCGATCTTGCGGAGAGCGAGGTCGTATTTCAGCTCGATCGAAGCCTCGAAGACGAGGCTCGAATCGGCCGGGCAGTTCAGCCAGCCATTCGCCTGGATCTCGCTCTCGAGCTGGCCCGGCGACCAGCCCGCATAGCCGAGCGCCAGGACGGCGTTCTCCGGCCCGTCGCCCCGTGCGATGGCGCGCAGGATGTCGACCGTCGCTGTCAGGCAGACCTCCTCGTCGATGGCGAGCGTCGACTGATCCAGGAAAAAATCGGGCGTGTGCAGCACGAAGCCGCGGCTCGTTTCGACGGGGCCGCCCATCAGGACCTTCATGCGCTCGGTCTGCGGCCGGAGCCGGATCTCGTCGCCCTCGGGGATGATGTCGAGCTGGACGAGCAGCTCCGAGAAGCTGACATCGGCCGCCGGCCGGTTCAGCACGATGCCCATCGCGCCCTCGGCGGAATGGGCGCAGATGTAGATCACCGTGCGGCGGAAGCGGTCGTCCTGCATCCCGGGCATGGCGACGAGCATCTGCCCGTCGAGATACCCGGCATGGGCTCCCCGGCTCGTGGCCGGATCCGGTGATCGGCTCGTGCGCATCCCACCATGCTACGCGCCGGCCCGCCATTGTCCAGCGACCAGGCCGGCCGCGACCTCGACGGACGGCCGGCGCCGGGATAAGCGGACGCATTCAGACGGAGAGACATGCAGATGACGATCAAGCTCGGCGACCAGCTTCCGCAGGCGACCTTCCGCGTCATGACGCCAGACGGCCCGGCCGCGAAGACGACCGACGATATCTTCAAGGGCCGCAAGGTGGCGCTGGTCGCAGTGCCGGGCGCCTATACGCCGACCTGCGACCGCAACCACCTGCCCGGCTATGTCAGCCACGTCGACGAGATCAAGGCGCTCGGGATCGACGCGATCGCGGTGACGGCCGTGAACGACGTGTTCGTGTTGAAGGCCTGGAGCGCCTCGACCGGCGCCGACGGCAAGGTCGAGATGCTGTCCGACGGCAACGGCGATTTCGCGAAGGCGCTCGGGCTGTCCTTCGACGGGTCCGGCTTCGGGCTCGGCACGCGCTCGCAGCGCTATTCGATGCTGGTCGATGATGGGGTGGTGAAGTCGCTCAACATCGAGGATTCACCCGGCAAGGCCGACATCTCGGGCGCCGAGAATTTCCTGAAGCAGTTCGGGGAAGGCCAGCAGGCCGCCTGAGCAATGTAGCTTAAGCCGGCTGCGTGCTTCGAGGCTCGCCCACCCGCTTCGCGGGACCGGCCCGCATCTCAGCATGAGGACGTGGGTGGATCCGGAATTTCCGCCACGCTCCTCATCCTGAGGCGCCCCGCGAAAGCGGGGTCTCGAGGACGCACAGCCTGCCGGCCTGATCCTCGGCGGGCCGCCTGCCCCCTACGCTACCGGCCCCGCATCGACTGGATCGCGGCCCGCGCGAGCCCGTCGACGCGGTTGTTGCGGGCGTCGGTCGCGTGGCCCTTCACCCAATGCCAGGTGACGTCGTGGCGGCGGTTCGCGTCGTCGAGGCGGCGCCAGAGGTCGTCGTTCTTGACCGGCTTCCTGTCGGCGGTGAGCCAGCCCTTCGCCTTCCAGCCCTTGATCCAGCTCGAAATCCCGTTCCGGACATATTGGGAATCCGTGTAGAGATCGACCTTGCAGGGCCGGCTCAGCGCGTCGAGCGCGGAGATCGCGGCCATCAGCTCCATGCGGTTGTTGGTGGTATGCGGCTCCGCCCCGGATATCTCGCGCTCCCGCCCGCCGAAGACGAGGAGCGCCCCCCAGCCGCCCGGGCCGGGATTCCCGGAACAGGCGCCGTCCGTGTAGACGGTGACGCGTTCGGTCGTCGTCTCGCTCACGAGCGCCATCCATATTCGCGCGCGCTCTCGACGCGGCGGTGGAAGGCGAGTTTGCGATCGTATTCGAGCGGGTCTTTCGGGCGAACGAGGGCGCCCGGCGGAACGTTCAGCCAGTCCACGAGCCGGGTCAGCAGGAAGCGAAGGGCCGACCCACGCGCGAGTGTCGGCAAGGCGGCGACCTCGTCCGGGCCGAGGCGCCGGACACTCTCATAACCGCCGATCATCGCGGCACCTTTCGTGGCGTTGTAGGACCCGTCCGGCTCGAAGCACCAAGCGTTGAGGCAGATGGCGAGGTCGTAGGCAAAGGCATCCGTGCAGGCGAAATAGAAGTCGATCAGGCCGGAGAGCTCGGCCCCGACGAAGAAGACGTTGTCCGTGAAGAGGTCCGCATGGACGATCCCGGGCGGCAGCCGTGACGGCCACGCGACCTGCAGGTGGTCGAGTTCCCGACGGATTCGCTCGGTCAATCCAGGCGCGACGCGGTCGGCGTCGTTTCCGGCACGGGCCAGAAGCGGCTCCCAGGCGGGCAGCGACAGCGCATTCGGCCGCTGCATGGCGAAATCGCTGCCCGCCTCGTGGAGCTGCGCCAGGGCGGCGCCCACGGCGCGGCAATGCGCCGGGGCCGGACGCCGCACGGCGAGCCCTTCGAGAAAGGTCACGATCACGGCCGGGCGCCCGGCGAGTTCCCCGAGCGCCTGTCCCCCCCGCGCCCGAACAGGAACCGGGCAGGTGAGGCCGCGCCCGGCGAGGTGCTCCATGAGGCCCAGGAAGAAAGGCAGGTCCTCGCTCCTCACCCGCTTCTCGTAGAGGGTCAGGATGAAGCGGGCGCGCGAGGTCTGGAGGAAGAAATTCGAGTTCTCGACACCCTCGGCGATCCCCTTGAAGGCCAGGATGTCACCGAGATCATAGGCTGCGAGAAAGGCCCGCAACTCCTCGTCTGACACGTCGGTATAGACGGCCATCAGGTCGAGCGGCCGCGGACGGAATGGAGCATGCGGCATCTGCAAAAGCGGGGGGCGAGCTGTCAAGACGCCGGTGCCCGTTCGGGGCAGCCGCCTCGTGTGCGATCCCGTTAACCCCGGGAAAACATGGGCCTGCGATAGTCCTTCTCTCGGGTGGAAGAGACATGATCGGTCGTTGGCTGAAGGACAGGTCGGGGGCGACCGCGATCGAATACGGGATGATCGCTGCGTTGATCGCGGCCGTGATCATCGTGTCGGTGGCGGCCACCGGCTCCGGCACGAACGGTTTGTTCGTGAAGGTGAAGACGGCTTTCATCACCTACCTGCCCTGAGGCCGCGGCGGCGCGAGGCTCGCTATTCGGCAGCCAACGCCGTCTGCCGCCCCGATCCGAGATTGTCCAGACTCTCGCGGATCTGGTCGGCCAGAGCGTCGGCCAGGGGATTTCTCCCGCCCGGCGCCCGCATCAGGCCGATCTTGCAGGTCGGAAGCGCCGGAAACCCCTCGCGCTGGCCGAGGATGCGCATGCCGCTCTTGATGGCGCTCTCGGGCAGGACGGAGACGGCGAGGCCGGCCACCACCGCGGCGCTGACCGCGGTCGAGTACCAGCTGACGTAAGCCATCCGGAACGGACGCCCGGCCTCCGACAAGGCGTCCGTCGCAGCGCGCCGCCAGTCGCAGGTATGGCGGCCGAGGGCCAGCGGGACCGGGTTCTCGTCCTGGACGCCGTGTCGGGCCGAGGCCACCCAGAGCAGCTGCTCGACCCGCACCACCTCCGAGATCGTATGGCCGTCGACCTGCGTGATGATGGCGAGGTCCAGCTCGCCGTCCCGCATTCCGGCCGTGAGAAGAGGGGTGGGCTCGCAGACGACCGTCACCTCCGCGCGCGGATTGGACCGCGAGAAGGTGGCCAGGATCTCGGGAAGGTAGCGGTCGGCGTAATCGTCCGGAAGCCCGAGCCGGATGCGCCCGACCAGGTCGGTCTCGGCGAAGGAGGCGACGCATTCGCTGTTCAGCCGAACGATCCGGCGGGCATAGTCGAGCAGGCGCTCGCCATCCTCGTTCAACTTGGAGGCCCGGCCGTCGCGCTCGAAGACGGGTCGTCCGACCCTTTCCTCGAGCCGCTTCATCTGCATGGACACGGCGGATTGCGTCTTGTGGACGATCTCGGCGGCCCGGGTGAAGGACCCGCTATCGGCGATAGCCACGAAGGTGCGGAGCTGGTCGATGTCGAGCATGTGCGGCATGGAACGGCCCTCCACCACTGCTAGTGATGTATTCCATCTCAGTCATTCGTTTTACGAATGCAAGCTCCGGGACCATAGGCCTGCATCGACGCCTTTCGCGTCGGGTCCCGCCGCAGGCGGGACGCCAGGAGCCTCGACCAGGAGCTCAGTCATGTCCACGATCCTCGAATCGCTCGCCGCCACGTCAGCCCGCCCGCAGCACGTCCTGCAGCGCGGCGTCCGGCATCTGGTGCGCGGGATCCTGGCCATGGGAAAAGCCATCGCGAACCGCCGGCGGGTGACGGAGATGCTCGAACTCGACGACCGCATGCTGAAGGATATCGGCCTCGATCGCTGCGACGTGCGGGGCGCGCTCGCCGGGCCGCTCGCGCACGATCCCTCGATCGTGCTGCGTCTTCGATCGGTCGACCATCGCGCCCGACAGCGCGCGCTCCAGGTTGCGGCTGGGCGCGTGAGGGCGGTCGAATCCTGCCTCTGAGGGTTCAACCCCTGGCGGGGGTGGCCCAGGCTCCGCCGATGATGCGCTGAAGCTGCGCGAGGTGCTGTTCCTGCACCTCGCGTCCCGTCTCGAACATGCTGGAGACGGCCTTGAACGGGTCCGGAATGGGCGAGGCCGGTGTGCTCGGGACGCTGCCCAGCATGGTCCCGATCGCCTTCGTCCAGGCTTCGAGCGGGGTGTCGGGCGGGGGCGGAGGCGGGGCCGGTCGAGCGCCGCTCCCCATCATGCGGCCTGCGACATCGGCCCAGGCCGTCCAGGGGTCCTGGGGCGGAGGCGGCGCTGCCGGGCGCGGCGCCGGGACGGCGGCCTTGATCGCCTTCGACCAGCGATCCAGGAATTCGGCAAAGCCTCCCACGGACGCATGCCGGAACATGCCTCCGATCAACGTCGCGGCCAGGGCCGGCATCATCTGCTGCAGCACCTGGGCTCCGATCCCGGTCACGGCCGAGACCTGGCTCGCCACCTGCCGGCCGATCTCGGGCGAGCCGAAAAGCTGCTGCATGAGCTTGTCGGCCGAACCTTGCCCACCGGGAAAGAAGGAGGGGGACGCCGCCCCGTCGAAAAACGGGGCGTAACGGCCCGACGAGACCATGCCGAGCATGTCGGCGAAGGTCGACGGGTTCATCATGTTGCGCTGGAAGGCCAGGCTGAAGGCCGGGAGCAGGGCCTCCACGGCGCGCTGGGTCTGGGCAGGACCAAGCCCGAACTGACCCGAGAGGGCATCGAAGCCGGCCCCGTCATGGGCCTGGCGTGCGATGTCGAAGAGATGGACCATACGGCGCTCCGGACCGGTTCGACCGGCCTGGTCGTCGCGCCCACATCCGGGCCGCGACGCCCCCGTCTCCGTAACACGATCCGCTCCAGGACGCAGAGCCCGGCGCGAGCCGCGAGAGAAGCCTATTTCCGGCGTTTCGCAGCCTTGCGGGCGGCATAGCGGGCGTCGCGAGCGGCCTTCTGGGCGGATTCGAGCGCGAGTTCCCGCTCCATCCGGTCAAGTTCTTCGCGTTCCTTGAGCTCGTGCTCTTCCTTCTCGCGCTGGATGCGCTCGGCCTCGAGACGAGCCTCTTCCGCGATGCGGGCCTTCTCGCGCTCCGCGCTCCGCGCCTCGCGTGCCTTCGCGATCTCGGCGCGCTCGGCCTGCCGGGCGAGCACCGCCGGATCATCCGCCTTGGGACGGGCGCGAAAACGCTCCAGCATGGCGGCCTTCGCGGTTTGCGAAGCCGAGGCCCGTTCGTCGAACTTAAGATCCTTCAATGCTCACTCCATCCGCGGCCGAATCCTGCAGGACCAGCCGTCCAACCTCGCCGTCACTACGCCTCGACCATGGCGCGGGTCGGACACCAACGCCGCGGGCCGACGCTCGGCTCGCGGGTTCACGTCCCTGTCCCATTCGACCTCGTCCGGGATCGATCCCGTCACGGCGGCCCGAAGGCCTGCGCCACGACGCCAGGATCAACCCGCATGTGCATCCGCGCGCGTTCGAATTCAAGGCGAAACACGCCTCGTCTTCGCCTTTGACGAGGCGATGGCGGGCATGATGAACAAACGCTCGTCGCCGGCATCGAAGGCCGTTCAGAATGTCGCCTCGCTGAAGCTCTGGTCGACGGACCGGTTCCACCGCCCCTCATAGGCCCGAAGCCACCGCGCGGATGGCACCTCGCCGGCCACGATCTCGTCCAGCGGATCGAGGAAGGCGGTCTCGTCCGGTCCCGAATCGTCCCTCGCCCCACGCCGGGCGAGGCCAGCGCGGGAAAGCGCCAGCACGTCGCGCGCCACGTCCCGGGCGCTCCGTCCCGCGACCGTGGCATCGAGCGCGAGGCGCGGGACCTCGTCGCGCAACGCCTGGCGGTCGGAGGCCGACCAGAACCGGACCAGGTCCGCGGCCCCGTCGAGCGCGGCCTCGTCGTAGAGGAGCCCGGTCCATAAGGCCGCCTGGGCGGCGATCATCGCGGGCGGACCGACATCCGAGCCCCGCATTTCGAGATAGCGTTTCAGCCTGACCTCGGGAAAGATCGTCGAGATGTGGTTCGCCCAATCCGACCGGGTCGCGCGCTCGCCGGGCAGAGCCGCGAGCCGCCCGTCCATCAGGTCCCGGAAGGAGAGCCCGGTCACGTCGTGATAGGTGTCGCCGCGCTTCACGAAATACATCGGCACGTCGAGCGCGTAGTCGACCATCCGGTCGTAGCCCATGCCCGTCTCGAAGGCGAAGGGCAGGAGCCCGGTCCGGTTCGGATCCGTGTCCCGCCAGATCTCCGAACGCATCGAGAGGAAGCCGTTCGGCCGGCCGTCGGTGAAAGGGGAATTGGCGAAGAGCGCGGCCGCGACCGGCTGCAGGGCGAGCGCGGTCCGGAGCTTCCGCACCATGTCGGATTCGGAGCCGTAATCCAGGTTCACCTGCACGGTCGCGGTGCGGAACATCATGTCGAGCCCGTAGCGGCCGACCTTCGGCATGTAGCCCGCCATGATGCGGTAGCGACGTTTCGGCATCACGGGCGTCTCGGCCCGGGTCCAGAGCGGGCTCATGCCGAGGGTCAGGAACCCGATCCCGAGCGGGTCGGCGATGCGGCGCACCTCGCCGAGGTGACGCTCGAGTTCCCGCATCGTGTCATGGACGCTCGCGAGGGGCGCGCCCGAGAGTTCGAACTGCCCGCCCGGCTCGATCGAGATCGCGCCGCCGCCGGCCTCGTCGCCGAGCCCGATCGGCCGACCGTCGTCGAGGATCGGCTCCCAGCCGTTCAGCGAGGCGAGGCCCTCGATCACCGCCCGTATCCCGGCGTCGCCCTCATAGGGAACCGGGGAATGGTCGGCCCGGTAGAACGGAATCTTCTCGTGCTCGGTGCCGATCCGCCATTCCGATTTCGGCTTCTCGCCCTCCGCGAACCAGGCGACGAGTTCGTCGCGCGTGGAGATCGGGGCCGCGTCCGTGACATCGCGCGCCATGCGCTACCTCGGCTTTGGGCGAGAGCCCGGATCGTGATGCGGGAATGCGACGCGCGCATTGCGCCGCCGGCCCCGAGGGCGGGGCTTCATAGGACCATTCGGCCCGGCGCTGCAACGCACGGGTAGGTCAGCGCCAATCCCCGAGCGCCACCTGCACGACCGCGAGCGCCGCGACCGCCGCGGTGTCGGCCCTGAGGATGCGGGGGCCGAGCGAGATCCGCCGGATCGGCTCGCGCCGAAGGAGGGATGCGCGCTCCTCGGGATCGAACCCGCCCTCCGGGCCGATCAGCACGGCCACGGGCCCGCCCGGCCCCCCGGGCGAGGTCAGGGCCTGGACAGGCGGACCGATCGGAGCCTCCTCGTCGCAGAAGACGAGAAGCCGGTCGGGTTCCAGCGCCTCGAGCGCGGCGGGCAGGTCCATTTCGGGGAGGACCTCCGGTACGGACAGGATTCCGCATTGCTCCGCCGCCTCGATCATGTTCGCCCGCATCCGGTCCCGATTGATGCGCGACGGCACGGTGCGGGCCGTGAAGACAGGGCGAATCGATCCGGCCCCCATCTCGACCGCCTTCTGCACCATGTAGTCGAGGCGTCCGTGTTTCAGGGGAGCGAACAGGAGGAGGAGATCGGGCCTCGGCGTCTGCGCACGCAGGAGGGAGGTGGGCACAAGCATCGCCGCCTTGCGGCCGGACGCTTCGATCCCGGCCCGCCATTCCCCATCGCGGCCGTTGAAGGCGAGGATCTCCGCGCCGGACGAGAGCCTGAGGACGTTGAGGAGATAGTTCGCGGCCGCCCGATCGAGTTCGACCTCTCCTCCCTCCCGCAAGGAGGCTTCGACGAAGAGGCGGCGGAAGGAGACTTCACGAGGGGACATGAGGCCAATCTATCCCGGCCCGCACCAAAGCCGCCACAATCCTGTGTTTCGGGTCGCACGAGCGAGCCAGGCGTGGCTGCGACGGCACAGCGTCGCCTCGCCGTTTCGTGATAATGATCTCCGGCCTGAGCGGAGGTTGCCAAAGGGGGTGCTCATGTCGCCGAAGTCCCGGACCCAGTCCGCGAGGTTCGCCTCGTTCGCCATCGCCAGCGCCATGTCCGTCCTGGCGGCCGGCGAAGCGTCAGCGCAGGCCTCGGGCTGCGGCGACCTGCAGACCCATCTCGGTCAGCGCAAGGTGATCGCCGAGAAGCTCTCCACGGCGGGCAAGAAGCAGATCGACGCGCGGGTCGCCTGCGCCGGCTTCAACCAGCTCGTCCAGAACGGCAACACGCTCCTGAAATGGGCGACGGCCAACAAGGATTGGTGCCAGATCCCGGATTCCTTCATGCAGAGCATCAAGCTCGACCATGACAAGGCGTCGCAGATCCGGGGCAAGGCCTGCACCGTCGCGGCGAAACAGACCGAGATGGAGAAACAGGCCAAGAATGGCGGCGGCGGCCAGGGCGGGGGAGCCAGCAGCCTTCTCGGCGGTAACGGTTTGTCGGGCGCGACGCAGGTGCCTCAGGGCGCTCTCTGACGATGTTCGACTGAGCGCCCCCGGGTCAGGGGTTCCGCCCGGCGGCCATCTCTTTTTCACGATAGATAACCGGGCGCCGCGGCAGCCGTGCAGGCTTCCGCCTGACGAGAAAACGCGGCCTGCGGCCGGAGAGGACCGCGAGCCTTCGGCGGTCCACGCGCGGGCCGAGCACGAGCCGCCCCATCTGCGGATAGGCCTGATCCAGGGCGCCATCGACCCCTGGCACCAGAAGCGGGAGGCCCGACGAAGCGGCGAGCGAACGCCAAACCGCCACGACCTCGTCTTCGTCATACGGCCCGAGTTCGACGAGGCACGCCCCGGCCGCATCCGCGACCGAGATCCTGAACGCGTCGCCGTCGAGCTTCAGCGCCAGGCCCGCAGGGCGGGCCGCGCCCGCTATCCGGCTAGACAAGGTGCTGATGCCGAGCGGCAGACCCTCGCCGCCGACCGACCCGCTCCAGGCTCCCGCCATGTCGTCCTTCGTCATCGTCGATGCCCTGTATCAGTCCGGCCGCTTCTGTGCTGGTGAGCCGCTCGGATGCCGGGAGGGTGCGACCCGGGCCTTTCCCGCCATCTTAATTCGACCCGGCAAAGTGCCGCCACGCCTCCGCTTTCCGGCGCGATCATCAACGGAAGCTTGCCCGGATCGATCGGATTGGCTTGTTCCCGGGACAGCCCTCCCCTACAGGTCCTCAACAGCCCGGACCCCCATGCGAGACGCCGCAGACCTCTCCCGACGCTTGCTTCCCGAGGTGCGGGACATTGCCAGGGAGGCGGGCGACCTCGCCTTGAGATACTTCCGGCCGGGCGCCGCCACCTCCGCCCGGATCTGGTCCAAGGCCGGCGGCTCCCCGGTCACCGAGGCAGACGTCGCCGTCGATACGTTCCTGAAGGTGCGGCTAAGCCAGCTTCTGCCCGCCGCCGCTTGGCTGTCCGAAGAGACGGCCGACGATGCCCGCCGGATCGGCCGCGACCTCGTCTGGATCGTGGATCCGATCGACGGCACGCGCGCCTATCTCTCCGGCAGCCGCGATTGGTCGGTCGCGATCGCGCTCCTCTTCGAGGACCATCCGGTCCTCGGCATCGTGCATGCGCCGGCGCACAAGACGCTGTACGAGGCCACTCGGGGCGCGGGCGCATTTCGCAACGGCGAGCCCATCCGCGTCTCGGCCACGACGGATCTCGGTTCGTGCAGCGTCGCGGGTCCGAAGCCGCAGGTGGACCGGCTCGCGCGCCGGCATCCCCGGATTGGGCGGCCGCCCCGGATCCCCTCCCTCGCGCTCCGCATCGTCCGGGTCGCCGAGGGCGCGGTCGATCTCGGCCTGATCTCGGCGGACGCCCGAGACTGGGATATCGCGGGCGCCGACATCATCCTGACCGAGGCCGGCGGTCGCCTGAGCGACCTCGCCGGCGCCGCGCCACCGTATAACCGCCCCGACCCCTGCCATGGCGAGCTCGTGGCGGCCCCGGCGGCGTTGCAAGAGCGCGTGATCGAGGCCATCACGTCGCCCTGAACGAGCCGGCGAAGAGGACGTGATGGGTCAAGACAGCAAGCAGCTCCTGCATCTCGTGTTCGGCGGCGAATTGGAGCGGCTGGACGGGACCGAGTTCCGCGACCTGTCCCGGGTCGAGATGGTCGGGGTCTTCCCGAACTACGCAGCCGCGCACGCCGCCTGGAAGGGCAAGGCGCAGGCGACCGTCGACAACGCCCACATGCGCTATTTCATCGTCCACCTGCACCGCCTCCTCGATCCGGCTGCGGCGTAAGCCTCGCGCGATGCCTCGGCTGAAAAACCTCGCCCGGAAACCTGCGGTGCAGCAGGCGGTCGGCTGGTCGTTCGCCCGCTATCTCGACCTCGTGCGGCGGACGAACCGCTTCACGATCGAACCGGCGGACGCCTATGCCCGCCTCGGGCCGATGCAGCCCTTCATTGGGGCGATGTGGCACGGCCAGCATTTCATGGCGCCCTACCTTCGCCGCCCCGAGGACCGGGCGGCGAGCCTCGTCTCCCGATCGAGCGACGGCGAGCTGAACGCGATCGCGCTCCATCATCTCGGCATCCGGGCGATCCGGGGCTCGGGCGCGCGGGGGCGCGACCAGCGCCTGAAGGGCGGATCGAGCGCGCTCCGCGCCATGCTGCGGGCCCTCTCGGACGGCGAGAACATGTTTCTCACAGCCGACATCCCGAAGATCGCTCGCCACTGCGGCACCGGCATCGTGCTGCTGGGCCGCATGTCGGGGCGGCCGATCGTGCCGGTCGCGGTCGCGACGAGCCGGCGCCGCGAGTTCCGGAGCTGGGACCGGGCGAGCCTCGGCCTGCCTTTTGGGCGCGGCGCGATGGTCGTCGGTGAGGCCGTCGCAGTGCCGCCCGACGCGGACGAGGGCGTCCTCGAGGAGAAGCGGCTCGCCGTCGAACGGGAGCTCGACCGGGTCAACGAACGCGCCTTTGCGCTCGTCGGGCGGAGCGATCCCGGTGCGGGGCTGCGCGACCGCCCTTCGTCCGACGCCACGGCCGAGGATCCGGGCGAGACCGGGCCGTGACCCGCCGCCTCCCGGCACCGCTTCTCGCCTACCGGGCGGCCACGATCCTCCTCTCGCCCCTGGCCCCGGCTCTGCTCCGCTGGCGCGCCGGCAAGGGCAAGGAGGATCCCGACCGACTGGGAGAACGGCGGGCGCGGCCGGGCCGGGCACGCCCCCCGGGCAACCTCGTCTGGGCGCATGGCGCCTCGATCGGCGAGACGCAGGCCCTGCTGCCGGTGGTCGAGGCTCTCGTCGGCCGCGGGCTGAAGGTGCTGGTCACGTCGGGCACGCGCACCTCGGCGGAGATCCTGGCCCGCCGCCTGCCTCCCGGGGCGCGCCACCAATATCTGCCGCTCGACGTGCCCCATCTCGTGGCCCGCTTCCTCGCCCATTGGCAGCCCTGCCTCGCCGTCTTCGCCGAATCGGAAATCTGGCCGAACACGATCCTGGAACTCGACCGCCGGCACGTGCCGCTCGTGCTGGTGAATGGTCGGGTTTCGGTCCGCTCCTTCGACGGATGGCGCCGTGCCCCGAGCGTCGCCGCCTCCCTGTTCGGGCGGTTCGCGCTCTGCATGGCCCAGAGCCGGGCCGATGCGGAGCGGCTCTCCGCCCTCGGCGCTCCGCATACGGAGGTCGCCGGCAATCTCAAATTCGACATCGCGCCCCTTCCGGCCGATCCCGGGGCCGTCGAAAGCCTCGCCGGCCTCCTGGCGGGGCGGCCGATCTGGATGGCGGCCAGCACCCATCCGGGCGAGGAGGAAGCCGTGATCTGGGCCCATCTCCAGATGCGCCAGCGTCGCCCGAACCTCCTGACCCTCCTGGCGCCGCGCCATCCGGCCCGGGGCGACGAGATCGCGGATTATGCGGCCTCGGCCGGGCTCTCCGTGACGCGGCGATCGGAAGGTGGCCGGCCCGACGAGGCAGGTGACCTGCACATCGTCGACACGGTCGGCGACCTCGGGCTGTTCTACCGCTTGGCGCCGCTCGTCTTCATGGGGGGATCGCTGGTCCCGCATGGCGGTCAGAACCCGATCGAGCCGGCCCGGCTCGGGGCCGCGATTCTGCACGGGCCGCATGTCGCGAATTTCTCCGACGTCTATGCCGCGCTCGACCGGTCGGGCGGGGCGTTGGCGGTCGCTGACGACGACGCGCTGGCGGCCGCGGCCGAGGACCTTCTCCGGCAGCCGGGGCTCGTGCGCGACATGGCCCGGACCGCGGCCGCGACCGTCGGCGGCCTCGGCGGCGCGCTTGCCCGTACGCTGGCCGCGATCGAGCCCTTCCTGCCGCCGCCCCGCGATCCCCGCGAGGCGCTCTGGTGAAGGCGCCGGACTTCTGGTGGCGGCCGCCCGGCCTCGCCGCCGCCTGTCTCGCACCCGTCGCCTTCGCTTATGGCGCGGTCGCGGCGCGCCGCATGGGCCAGGAGGGCGTACGCGCCGCCGTGCCGATCATCTGCGTCGGCAACGTCACCGTGGGCGGGTCCGGCAAGACGCCGACCGCCATCGCTGTCGCTTCGCTGTTGCGCGAGGCCGGATGGGGACCGGCCTTCCTGCTGCGGGGCTATGGCGGGCGGCTGGCCGGGCCGGTCTCCGTCGATCCCGCTCGTCACGTCGCCGGCGACGTCGGCGACGAGGCGCTGCTTCTCGCCCGTCACGCCCAGACGATCGTGTCCCGCGACCGGCCCGCGGGCGCGGCCGAGGCGGTGGCGCTCGGAGCGCAGGTCATCGTCATGGATGACGGCCTCCAAAACCCCTCTCTGGCGAAGACCCTGAGCCTCGCCGTCTTCGACGGCGCAGTCGGAATCGGGAACGGCCGCGTGCTGCCGGCCGGCCCGCTTCGGGCGCCGCTCCGGGCGCAATGGTCCCGGATCGATGCCGTGGTGATCGTGGGCCCGGGGCCAAGGGGCGACGCGTTCGCCGCCGACGCCGCCGCCCGGACCGTCCCGGTGTTGCGGGCGGCGCTCATCCCCGCCCCGGAGGCAGCGGCGTCGCTGGCCGGCCGCCGCGTGCTCGCCTTTGCGGGAATCGGGCAACCGGCAAAATTCGTTCGGACCTGCCGCGAGGCCGGCCTGGAGGTCGCGGCGACACGCGACTTTCCCGATCATCATCCCTTCACGGCGCCCGAGATCTCGGACCTGCTCGACGCGGCCGAGCGCGATCACCTCGTGCCGGTCACGACGGAGAAGGACGAGGTCCGGCTTCGGGCGCTCGCCGGCTCAGAGCCGCGCCTCGGGCTGATCCGCACGCTTCCCGTCACGCTCGCCTTCGCTCAACCGGACGAGCTTCGGCGGCTCCTGGCGGAGAGGCTGCCCGGCGGCCGCCCGAGCTAGCCGGCTTGCCCGGGTCTCGGAAGCCCGAGCCGCTGCAGCACCGCGTCGGGAGACACATAGGCCTCCTGCCGCTCGACGCTCCAATATTTCAGCTCCTCGAGCGGGATCGCCTCGCCCGTCGCCGCACAGCGCACGAAGCGTCCGGGACGGATCACGCGGATATTCGAGTCGCGGTATTCGATGACGGCCTCGCCGCCGCCTTCGTGCCTGTTCATCCCCGCCTCGCCTGGCCGGTACCCGGCCGTACCGCTTCACATATCGAACAGCGTGTCCTGGACAAGGGGCGCGGCCTTCCGGGGCGCCCTGCTGGCCTGCACGGACCCGCCCTCGGCCAGGACCCTGCGGCGGTCGTCGGCGAATTCGATCTCGAGCGCCCTGCCCGCCACGACCCCCTCCGCCCGGCGCACCGCCCTCCCCTCGCCGTCGCGGACCAGGGCGTAGCCGCGCTCGAGCACGGAGCGGTAGCCGAGGCTCTGAAGCAGGCCTGCCGCCGCACCGACCTGCGCGCGCCGTCGTTCGAGTCCGCCGCGCGCGGCGTGCTCGGCCCGGCCCGCGAGCCCTGCGATGCGCTCACGGCACCTGTCCAGCCGGAGGCGCTCGGCATGGAGCACCGCGTTTCGCGCCACGAGAAGCCGTCCGGCGAGGTCACCGAGGCGGTCGCCGCGCTCCCGCAGCCCGCGCCTGATCGCGTCCTGCGGCTTGGTGCCGACCGCGTCCAACCGGGTGCGGGCCGTCGCGAGTTCGATCCGGGGTGTATGGCGCGCAAGCGCGTCGGAGGCGGTCCGAAGCCGTGTCTCGTGCAGGCGGGCATGGGCGAGGAGCGCCGGGGCGAGCCGTGTCGCGGCAAGGTCGAGGCGCTGGCGCCGGGTTGCGAGAAGCCCTTCCGCGCTCGGCAGCGCGCGGGCGGCGGAGCGAAGCTCCGTCCGGCGGGCCTCGACGACCCGTCCGGTCGCCTCGCGCGACCGAGCGGCAAGCGCGGCCACCTGAAAGACGAGATCCTGCCACACCGGCACCGCCATTTCGGCCGCGCCGGTGGGCGTCGGGGCCCGGAGGTCGGCGACGTGGTCGAGGAGGGTCCAGTCGGTCTCGTGGCCGATGGCCGAGATCAGCGGGATCGTGCTCGCGGCCGCTGCCCGGACCACGGCCTCGTCGTTGAAGCCCCACAGGTCTTCCAGCGAGCCGCCGCCCCGCGCCACGATCAGCACGTCCGGTCGCGGGATCGGCCCGCCGGGCGGCAACGCGTTCAGCCCGGCGATGCCGGCAGCCACCTCGGTCCCGCAGGTCTCGCCCTGAACCCGAACGGGCCATACGAGGACGTGGCGCGGGAAGCGGTCCTCCAGCCGGTGCAGGATGTCTCGGATCACCGAGCCGGTCGGCGACGTGACGACGCCGACGACGCGCGGCAGGAAGGGCGGCCGGCGCTTCCGCTCAGCCGCGAACAAGCCCTCGGCCGCGAGCGTCCGCCGCCGCTCGTCGAGCAAAGCCATGAGCGCGCCGACGCCCGCCGGCTCCAACGATTCGATGACGATCTGATAGGTCGACTTGCCCGGAAAGGTCGTGATGCGGCCGGTCGCGATCACCTCCAGCCCCTCCTGCGGCTTGAAGCGCAGCCGGGCGAAGGCTGTCTTCCAGATGACGGCGTCGAGCCGCGCCTCCCGATCCTTCAGGCAGAAATAGGCGTGACCCGAGGCGTGCGGGCCCTTGTAGCCCGAGATCTCGCCCCGCAGCCGGACATGGCCGAACCGATCCTCGAGCGTGCGGCGGAGCGCACCCGCGAGCTCCGACACCGTCCATTCGGGCGCGTTCGTGACCTCGGGTAGGGACGGGGCAGCGGCGGGACTCATCCCGTCATTCTAGCGCAGCTCTGAGCGCGACGACACGAGCCGATGTTGATCGCGACCGACATGGCCATATGATGCAGCCATATCTGGATCCAGCAGCCATGGCCGCGGCCGAACTCACCCTCAACGTCACGGAATTCAAGGCCAAGAGCCTGAAGCTCTTCGACCAGCTCTCGCGAGGCGAGATCGGCAGGATCACCGTGACGAAGCGTGGGCGGCCCGTTGCCACGGTGTCGGCCGCTCCGCCCGATGCCAAACTTGGTGTCGAAGACCTCTATGGACGGCTCCGAGGAACCGTCTCGATCCCCCCGGGCGTCGATATCACCGAGCCCGTCATCCACCCGGAATGGGAAGAGGAGATGCTGCGGGATTGGGACGAGCAGAACCGTTGATGCTGCTCGACACCCACGCCCTGCTCTGGTTCGGCTTCGGGCAAGGCCTGTCGAAAGCCGCTGATATGGCGATCGACGAGGCCCTTCTCGCGGACGGAATCTACGTATCCGCCGTGAGCGCATGGGAGATCGAAACGCTGGTCAGAGTAGGGCGTCCGAGCCTGAGCGCATCGCCGGAAGCCTGGTTCGAGATGGCGACTGCCGGATCGTCGATCCAAGTCGTGTCGCTGGACGCGGATACGGCCTTCGCTGCCACAAACCTGCCTGGCGACTTCCACCGCGACCCCGCCGACCGCTTCCTTGTCGCAACCGCCCGATCTCTCCGCGTGCCGATCGTTACCCGCGACCGCCATATCCTCGCCTACGCGGCCGCGGGCCACGTGCAAGCCGTCGCCTGTTGATGCGGCAAGCCTGCGCGGCTAGGCAGCGCTGACCGGGCCGGGCTCACACCTATGAACATCCTTCTCATCGGCTCAGGCGGGCGCGAGCATGCGCTCTCCCAGGCGATCGTCGCGAGCCCGCTTTGCGCGCGCCTCCTGATCGCGCCGGGCAACCCGGGCACGGCAGAGCACGGTACGAATGTCGCCCTCGACATCAGCGACCATCAGGCGGTGGCGGAACTCTGCCGGCGCGAGGTCGTGGAATTCGTCGTCGTCGGGCCGGAGGCGCCGCTCGTCGCTGGCATCGTCGACGACCTCGAGGCGGAAGGGATCAAAGTCTTCGGGCCGACCCGAGCGGCGGCGCAACTCGAAGGCTCGAAGAGCTTCACCAAGGAATTCGCGCGCGACTTCGACATCCCGACCGCTGCCTTCGCACGCTTCACCGATCCGGCCGCCGCGAAGGCCTATGTCCGGGACACCGGCGCCCCGATCGTCGTCAAGGCGGACGGGCTCGCGGCCGGCAAGGGCGTCGTCGTGGCCGAGACGGTCGAAGAAGCAGAGGCCGCGATCGACCTGATGTTGGGCGGCGGGCTCGGCCTGGCCGGGGCCGAGATCGTGGTCGAGGAATGCCTGTTCGGCGAGGAGGCGAGCGTCTTCGCGCTCTGCGACGGCACGCGCGCGCTCCCGCTCGGCACGGCCCAGGACCACAAGCGGGCGGAGGACGGCGACCGCGGCCCGAATACCGGCGGCATGGGCGCCTATTCGCCGGCCACCCTGATCACGCCCGAACTGGACGAGGAGATCATGGCCCGGATCATCCGGCCGACCCTCGACGGCATGCGGCAGCGCGGGACACCCTTCGTCGGCATCCTCTATGCCGGCTTGATGGTGACGGCGGATGGCCCGAAACTGATCGAGTACAATGTGAGGTTCGGCGATCCCGAGGCGCAGGTCCTGCTGCCGCGGCTTCGCACCGACATCGTCGCCGCCATGCTGGCGGCCCGCGACGGCGTGCTCGAAGAGATTCGTGGCCTGAGCTGGTCGGATTTCCCGGCCGTCACCGTGGTGATGGCGACGAAGGGCTATCCGGGTCCGGTCGAGCGCGGCTCGGCGATCCGGGGCGTCGACGAGGCGGGCCAGATGGAGAACGTGACCGTGTTCCAGGCTGGCACGGCGCGGGACGCAGACGGCGGGCTCGTTGCCGCCGGGGGCCGGGTCCTCGCCGTGACCGCGCTCGCGCCGACCTTCGCGGAGGCTCAGGCGCGGGCGTATGAGGGCATCGCCGCCATCGACTGGCCGGAGGGATTCTGCCGGAGCGATATCGGCCGGCGGGCGGTCGAGCGCGAGGCGAGCGTCAAGGGGGACGCGACATGAGCGACGACCTCTTTCCCGGCTTCGCCTCGCATTGGATCGACACCGAGGCCGGCCGGATCTTCGCGCGCTCGGCCGGCGAGGGCCCGCCGCTCGTGCTGCTGCACGGGTTTCCGCAGACCCACGCCATGTGGCACCGCATCGCTCCGGCGCTCGCCCGCACGCACCGGGTCGTCTGCATGGACCTTCGCGGCTACGGCTGGTCCTCGGCGCCGGGCAGCCACGGCGGGGAGCGCTACACGAAACGCGCCATGGGCCGCGACGTCGTCGCCGTGATGGAGCATCTCGGCCATGTCCGCTTCGCGCTCGCCGGCCACGATCGCGGCGCCCGGGTCGGCTACCGGCTGGCGCTCGACGAGCCCGGCCGGATCGAGCGGCTCGCGCTTCTCGACATCCTGCCGACCTTCGAGGTCTGGAACCGGGTCCGGGCCGGCATCCAGCCCACGGCACATTGGGACGACCTCGCCCGGCCGGAGCCCGTGCCGGAAGAGGAGATCGGCCGTGACCCCCCGCCCTATTTCGAGGGATTGATGCGCCAATGGTCAGGCCCGAAATCGCTCGACGTCTTCGACTCGCGCGCGCTGCATGCCTATCGGCAGAGCTGCAACGATCCCTCGCGCATCCACGCCTTCTGCGAGGATTACCGGGCCGGCAAGACGACCGACGTCGCCGATGACGAGGCCGACATGGCGGCGGGGCGGCGAATCGGCTGCCCGAGCCTTCTCGTCTGGACTTCGCACTATCTTCGCCGGGAGGGCGCGGAAGCGCCGCCCGAGACGTGGCGAAGGACCTTCGCGCCGGAGATCATCGACGCGGAGGTCGCCAGCGGCCATTTCGTGGCGGAAGAAGCGTCAGAGGCGACGCTCGCCGGGTTGCAGCGATTCCTGGGCTGACGGGTCGTGCGTGCTTCGAGACGCGGCCTGCGCCGCTCCTCAGCATGACGCCGGGATAGTCTCCGCTGCTATCCACTACCGGCGCCATGCTAAGGAGCCCGCGCAGCGGGCGTCTCGAAGCACGCTCCACGTCGGGCAAAGCAGTCGTCTACTTGACCCGATTACATCTCCCGCACTCGCCGCTGCAGCTTGACCATGCCGCCGAGCCAGCGGTCGTAATTCTCGGCCTTGTTCCGCATATAGCCGGCGACCTGCTCGTGCGGCAGGATCAGGAAGGTCTCGGAATCGAGCCCCTTAACCGCGGCCTCCGCGACCTGGTCCGGGGATAGCACCCCGTCTAGCGCGGCCGGGTTCGACCGATCGCGCCCGAGCATGGCCGTGTCCACGCCCTGCGGGCACAGGATAGCTACCCGGATTCCATCGTCGCGATGCGCGATGGCCAGGTTTTCGGCGAATCCGACGGCCGCGTGTTTGGTGGTGGAATAGATCGCGCTGCCGACCTGGGACAGCAAACCTGCGGCGGACACCGTGTGCAGGAACCAGCCGCCGCCCCGTGCCTTCATGCGGGGCACGAGCGCCCGAGCCGCCCAGACATGGGCCATGACGTTCACGGCCCAGCTCCGCGCCCAGAGCTCGTCCGGCGCTCCCGCTGGATGCTCGGATCGCCGGTCCAGGCCGGCCAGAATTCCGGCATTGGAGCAGAACAGGCCGATCGGCCCGAAGCGCTCTTCCGTCGCCGCAATGACCCGCAGAATGTCGGCCTCGCAGCACACGTCGCAGCCAAAACCCGCGCCGCCGACCTTCCGAGCGACGGCCTCGGCACCCGGACCGTTCATGTCGGCAACGACGACCGCGCTCGCGCCTTCGCGATGAAAGGCCTCGCAGAGCGCGCGGCCGATGCCGTCGGCCCCGCCTGTCACCACGACAACCTTGCCGGCGACTTTCATGGCGATCGGCCCCCTTCCGAGCGTAACCCTCCCCGTCCGACGCCCTGCATGGCAGGGTGTGGCGACGATGGCCTGGCTACCGGATCAGCCCACCTACGGAGCCCGGCAGAGGCCGAGCGTCCGAGGCGCGTTCAGGAAGCAGATAGGCGACTGGACGTCAGCTGAGGTGGCGAGACAGGTGCTTGTTCATCTCGAACATCGTCACCTTGTCGATCCCGAAAACCTTCTTCAGATTGTCGTCGGCCAGGATCTCGCGACCGTTCTTCGGGTTCTGCAGCTTGTTCTTCTTGATGTATTCCCAAACCTTGGACACGACCTCGGTGCGGGGAAGCGGCTTCGTTCCGACGATGGCGCCGAGTTCCTTGGAGGGGTTCATCGGCTTCATCAGGGCCGGGTTCACCTTCTTGGCGGCCTTTTCCTTGGGAGCCGCAGCAGCCTTGGGAGCAGCAGCCGCCTTCGGGGCCGCCTTTTCCTTCGGGGGCGCCTTCGCCTTCGCGGTCGTCGTCTTGGTTTCCTTGGCCATTCCGCCTCTCCTCTACGGCTTATAAGGATTTCGAGCCTTGTGCGGCCTTGACGGCCGCGTCAACGGGGGAATCTCGACTCCGCTGTGAGTTTTTGCCCATTTCGGCCCTCATGGCGGGCGTTTTAGGCTCAAACAGGCGCAACCCGGGCGCTGGAGGCAGAAATTCGGTATGACGTCCATTCTCCTTGGAGGCGAAACAAAATGACATCCGCCGCCTCGCATCCGGTCGATATCGGCCACCTGAAGACCTGGCAGGGCCGAACCGAAAGCGCCTCGGGGACAATCACACCCTGGCTCGACCAGGCGTTCCGGGCGATTCTCGACCGGCCGGAAGCGGTCCCGCCCGGCGCCCCGGCTCCGCTCGGCATCCATTGGTGTCTCGCCCTGCCCACCGTTCCGATGCGGGAGCTCGGCGAAGACGGCCATCCGGCACGTGGCGGCTTCCTGCCGCCGGTGCCGCTCCCACGCCGGATGTGGGCCGGGGGCCGGCTGCGTTTCCCGGGCGAATTGCGGGTCGGGGACGAGGTCGAGCGACGCTCGCGCGTGGTCTCGGTCGAGATGAAGCAGGGCCGGACAGGACCGCTCGTCTTCGTCCTCGTCGAGCATGAGGTCGTGACCGAGCAAGGCGTCGCGATCGTGGAGGAACACGACATCGTCTATCGCGGTCTGGACGTCGCGGCCCCGTCTGCACCCGCCGCCGTGCCACGTGCCGTCCCGCCTGCCGAGAGGCGAGAACCGAACGGCGGGTCCGGTCGCGAAATCGTGCCCTCCCCGGTCCTCCTGTTCCGCTACTCGGCGCTGACCTTCAACGGCCACCGCATCCATTACGACCGCAGCTACGTGACCGAGGTGGAGGGCTATCCGGGCCTGATCGTCCATGGCCCGCTGCAGGCGACCTTGCTGATGGGGCTCGCGGCCGAGATCCTCGGCCGGCACCCGGCCCGGTTCGAGTTCCGGGCCGAGCGGCCGCTCTTCGACCTCGCTCCCTTCCGGATCGAGGGGCGGCAGGAGGAGAGCGAGGCGATCCTTCGCGTGCTCGACGCCGAAGGCCGCCCGACGATGACGGCCAGAGCCTCGCTCGGCGCCTGACCGGACCGTTCAGGCTGCCTGCCGCGCCGGACCGGACAGGGAGACCGCGAAGGACGCCTCGGTCTTCGACCTGATCTCCTCCTCGGAAACGCCGTCCGCGAGTTCGATCAGCGTCATGCCGCCCGAGCCCTTCTTGTCGATGGCGAAGACGCCGAGATCTGTGATCACCATGTCGACGACATTGGCGCCGGTCAGCGGCAGGTTGCAGCGGTGGAGGAGCTTCGGCTCCGTCGTGCCGTCCTTGTTGCGGGCGGAATGCTCCATCACGACGACGACCTTCTTGACGCCTGCGACGAGGTCCATGGCGCCGCCCATCCCCTTCACCATCTTGCCCGGGATCATCCAGTTCGCCAGGTCGCCATTCTCGGCAACCTGCATGGCGCCGAGGATCGACAGGTCGATATGGCCGCCGCGGATCATCGCGAAGGAGTCGGACGACGAGAAATAACTCGTCGACGGCAATTCCGTGATGGTCTGCTTGCCGGCATTGATGAGGTCGGGATCCTCGTCCCCCTCATACGGAAAGGGTCCCATCCCCATCATGCCGTTCTCGGATTGCAGCTGAACGCTCATTCCGTCCGGAATGAAGTTCGAGACGAGGGTCGGAATGCCGATCCCGAGATTGACGTAATAGCCATCCCGCAGCTCGCGGGCGGCGCGCTGCGCCATCTGATCGCGTGTCCAGGCCATGATACTGTCCTTATCAGATGGGGCCGCCGCCAGCCGAGGCGGCGGCGGGCTCTGGCGATCGCTTGCGGGTCGTGCGCTGCTCGATCCGCTTCTCGGCCTGCGGCACGTGGATCATGCGCTTCACGTAGATGCCGGGCGTGATGATGTGGTCGGGGTCGATCTCGCCCGGACGGACGAGATGCTCGACCTGCGCCACCGTCACCTTGGCGGCGCTCGCCATCATCGGATTGAAATTCCGGGCCGTCTTTCGATAGACGAGATTACCCTCGGTATCGCCCTTCCAGGCATGCACGACCGCGAGGTCGGCGAAGAGGCCGCGCTCCATCACGTAATGCTCGCCGTCGAATTCGCGGGTCTCCTTGCCTTCCGCGATCAGCGTGCCGTAACCGGTCTTGGTGAAGAAGGCCGGGATGCCGGCGCCGCCGGCCCGGATCCGCTCGGCGAGCGTGCCCTGCGGATTGAACTCGATCTCGAGTTCGCCCGCGAGATACTGCGTCGCGAAGGTCTTGTTCTCGCCGACATAGGACGAGATCATCTTACGGATCTGCCGCGTCTCGAGGAGGAGTCCGAGCCCGACCGCATCGATTCCGGCATTGTTCGAGATGACCGTCAGATCCTTCACGCCGGAGTCCCGTATCGCGGCGATCAGCACGTCCGGTATGCCGCAGAGCCCGAAGCCTCCGGCCATGATCGACATGCCGTCGCGCAGAATTCCGGACAGGGCCGCCGTCGCGTCCGGGTGGACCTTCTTCATTCGCTTTTCTCCCCGCGGCGAGCGCCGCCTCCCTGCCTCGACCATATCCGGGCGCCTTGCGCGAACCAAGCGCGTTGCTCCTAAGACGACCGGGACCCTGTGTCGGCTCTTGGACAAATTCGCCCGGGAGGGCTAGACGGAACGCGACACGGCCCCGCTTTCGCCGGCCAAGCCATGGCAGACGCCCCCGCATGACAGCCTCCGCCGCCTGAATGTCCCGACGATCCGTCGCGCTCTGCCTGTTGGCCGTGATGGCTCTGGTGCTGGCGCTGATCCCTTGGGAGATTTCGTCCGATCGGTTGAGGAGCGCGGTTGCGCGCCAGATCCGGAATGAGTTCGGACTGGAGCTTGGGATGCAGGGCCGGGCCACCCTGGTGTTTCTCCCAGTCCCGCGTCTGAAGATACAGGGCGTGACGCTCGCCGACGAAGCCGGCGCGTTTTCGGCCGTGGGCCAGTTCAACGGGGACCTACGGCTTCTCTCCTTCCTGACCGCCCGCGTGCGGTTTTCCGACGTCCGGATCGTGAGGGCGCGCATCCAGGTGGCGCTCGACGGCGCCGGCCGGAATGCCTGGACGGCAGGTCTCGATCGCCTGCGCGAGCGCCTGACGGGCGGCGATCCAGGACCCTCCAGGGTGGACCGGATCATCGTCACGGATTCGGAGCTCGCGCTCGTCCATCCGGGCGACGGGCAGGTCACGGAATGGCGCCGGCTGAACGCGACGATCCGCTGGCCGGAAGCGGGAGGCGATGTCGACCTCTCGGCCTCGGGCCTGTGGAAAGGCGAACTCGTCTCGGTCGCGCTCTCCGGTCTGACGCCAAGCCTGCTTCTCGGGGGCGCGAGCGACAGGCTCGACATCCGGGCCACGAGCCGCCTCGGCCGCGTGAATCTCTTGGGCTCCGTCACGCTCGGCCCGACGCCGCATTATGCCGGATTGCTCGCGATCCAGACCCCCTCGCTGGGATCGCTCGCCCGTTGGACGGGGCTCGGGCTCGATCTTCAGGATCTCGACCAGCCGGCGGGGCTCAGCGGGGACGCGCGGCTCGATTCGGCCGGCGTCGAATGGCCCAAAGCCGTCCTCGACCTGGGACGGGACCGGCTCGACGGCAGCCTTGCCTACAGGGTCGACGGCGAGCGCCCGAAACTGCGCGCGACGCTCGCCGGCGGCGACCTCGATCTCGGCTGGGTGATGCCTGTCGCCAACCCGACCCGGGCGACCGCACCCCGCGGCGATTACGACGTGCGCCTCTCCGCCTCCGGCATGCGGATGGGCGATCTCCGCCTGGGCGATCTTGCGGCCGGCATCCTGGTCAGCGGCGAGCGACTCGAAGTGTCCGTGGCACGCGCGACGCTGGCGGGCGGCTCGGTCAAGGGCCGCCTCTCGGCCGCGCTCGACGGCGAAGGACGCGACATGCGGGGCCAGGTCTCGATCGACAAGGTCGACCTCGAAAGCCTGCTCTCGAAGACGGCGCCAGGCCGCGGTATCTCAGGCACGATCGGTGGTCAGGCGACCTTCGAGGCGCTGGGCGAGAGCCAGGCCGACCTCTCGCGCCATCTCCGCGGCCGGGTGATGCTGGTGGCCCGCGACGGCGAGATCTCAGGCATTGCCCTGAACGAGGCGGCGAAGCGGGTCGACGTCAGGCGCGCGGCGGGAGCGACGCCCGACTGGCGCGGCGGCCGGACCCGTTTCGGCGAGGCCCAGCTCCACCTGAACTTCGCGGACGGGGTGGCCGAGATCACCGACGGCCGCGTCCAGACGATCACCACCCAGACCCGCGTCAGGGGCCGCATCTCTCTCTCCGACGGGGCGCTCGCGCTCCAGGCCACGACCCGCCTGGTCGACCCACCCGCGACCGAGCGGCCCTTTCTCGTCCTCGACGTCCGGGGACCCATCGAAAAGCCGGTCGTGAGTTCGAGGGCGCCCGAAGACGTGACCGGAGCGACGGACATCCGTCACTGACGAGCGGGCGTGCGCTGCTCCGAGTCTCCTTCGCGGCCCATGGCGCGGGTCATGGATCCTCGCGCATGGCGGCGGCCACGCGGGACTGAAGGAGGTCGGGCTTTCGGAGCACGAGGGCGCCCCGCGTCCGCTCGATCAGCGCCTCGGAATCGAGCGCGGTGAATTCGCGTGTCACCTGCTCCCGCCGGCAGCCGATCCGGGCCGCGAGCACATGATGGTAGGGCGGCGGCGTCACGACCCGCTCGCCCGGATGGCCGCTCCGCGGGATCGAGAGCCTGAGAAGTTCGGCATAGAGGCGGTGCCGGAGATCGAGCACGGTATGCTCCATGATCCGGGCGTCGAGTTCGCGGATCCGGCCGGTGAGCAGCCGGAACAGCCGATCGGCCACGACCGGCGAGGACAGGACGAGCTCCCGAAACACGGCCGAGGTCATGACGCAGACCTCGCCCCGGGTCAGGGCGGTGACATTCGCCGAGCGGGCGATGCCATCCAGCGCCGCGAGTTCTCCGAACAGGGCGCCGGCCCGCATCTCGCCAAGAATGACCTCCTTGCCGGAGCGCGTCCGGATGAGCACCCGGACGTCGCCCGAGATCAGGAAGAACACGTCGGTCGAGGAATCGTCGAAATCGACCAGGATCTCGTCGGGCTTGAACGAGCGGCAATGCGAGCGCGCCCCATAGGGAGCAAGATCGATCTCAGCCCCCTTGAACAGCGCCACATTGGCCAGCCGGTGCATGCCATCCACCCTCGCCGGAGGCAGGAACCAAGGCGCCTCCCCTGTCAAGCCGACCTCGGGCGGACGCCTACAGGACCGCGATCAGCCGCACGAAAGGCTCGCGCTCGCCCTCTCCAGAACGCGCAGAACGCGCAGGCCCTCCTCCCCATCGCTCGTCGGACGCGCGCCGGTCCGGACGCAGTCGAGGAAATGCAGGCATTCCCGGCGGAGCGGTTCGCCGGGCTCGACGGCGACCGGCTCCGGCTCGGCCCGCTCCGCGAAGGGCATTCCGCCGCGATCCTCGATCCGGTGGCGGTAGAGGACGAGCTTCCGCTCCCAGGGCTCCCGGTCGTCGAACACCGCCATCGCCCGCTCGCCCACGACGACCAGGCGCTGCTCCTTGAACGGGTGGAGCCAGGACACCCGGATTTCGGCCCTGACGCCACTCGGGAAGCGGAGATCCACGCCGGCAGTGTCGGCGATCGTCGGGTGCGTGTGATAGCCGCCCTGCGCCGTCACCGCGTCCGGCTCCTCGCCGACGAGGGCCAGGATCATGGAGACGTCGTGGGGGGCGAGCGCCCAGAGCGCATCCTCCTCGCGGCGGATGCGGCCGAGATCGAGCCGGGTCGAGACGAGAGACAGGAGCCGCCCGAGCGTGCCAGCCCGAACCAGTTCGAGCAAAACGAGGAAAGCCGGGTGATATTGCAGGATATGGCCGACCATGAGCCGGCGTTCGTGCCGGGCGGCGACGGCCAGGAGTTCCGCCGCCTCCCCGGTCGTCATCGCCATCGGCTTTTCGACGAAGAGGTGCTTGCCGGCCTCGAGCGCCCGGCGGCCGAGGGACAGGTTTTGCGAGGGCGGCAGCGCCATCGCGACCGCGCTGATCCCGGGATCGGCCAGTACCTCGTCGAAGCTCGCGACCGGCACCCCGTGCTGGGCCGACAGCCGTGCTGCCGCTTCGAGGTCGCGGTCGACGATCGCCGCGAGGGCGCCGATTTCGGCATAGTTGCGGGCGTGGTTGCGGCCCCACATCCCGACCCCGACCACGGCCACCTTGGGCCCGTCCTGTCCCGCTCGCTCGGTCATGCCGTCCTGCACCAGAGTGTCGGGCGCTGCTCTACCGGCGCGCGATCCCAGGGTCGAGCCGGCCCGTCCTTCCACGGACCGGCGCTTGCCTCGCGAGGCTCGCCCGGCCATGAACCCGGCATGCTCCACATCACCGATCTAACCTATCGCATCGGCGACCGGCTGATCCTCGATCATGCGGGCGCGGCGTTGCCCGCGCGGGCGCGGGTCGGGCTGGTCGGCCGGAACGGCGCCGGCAAGTCGACCCTGTTCCGGCTCGTCCAGGGCGAGATCGCCTCCGAATCGGGCGGGATCTCGCTGCCGCGCCAGACCCGGATCGGCGCGGTCGCCCAGGAGGCCCCGAGCGGGCCCGAGACGCTGGTCGAGGTCGTCCTCGCGGCCGACACGGAGCGTGCCGCCCTGATGGCGGAGGCCGAGCAGGCCGACGGCATGCGGCGGGCCGAGATCGAGACGCGGCTCACCGATATCGGCTCGCATGCCGCCCCGGCCCGGGCCGCGACCATCCTGCACGGGCTCGGCTTCGATGCGGCCGCCCAGGCCCGGCCGTGCTCGGATTTCTCGGGCGGCTGGCGCATGCGGGTCGCGCTGGCCGCGGTCCTCTTCGCCGAGCCCGACCTGCTCCTCCTCGACGAGCCGACGAACTATCTGGATCTCGAAGGCACGCTCTGGCTCTACGACTATCTCGGCCGCTACCCGCATTCGATCGTGGTCATCAGCCACGACCGCGACCTCCTCGACACTTCGGTCGACCACATCCTGCATCTCGAGCGCGGAAAGCTCACGCTGTTTCGCGGCAACTACACGTCCTTCGCCAAGCAGCATGCCGAGAAGCGCCGGCTCGAGCAGAAATTCGCGGCCAAGCAGGAGGCCGAGCGCAAGCATCTGCAGGCCTTCGTCGACCGGTTCCGGGCGACGGCCTCGAAGGCGCGCCAGGCCCAGTCGCGGGTGAAGCGGCTGGCGAAGCTCGAACCATCCTCGACCATGGTCGACGAGAATACGCTGCCCTTCATCCTCCCCTCGCCCGAGCGGGCGCTGTCGCCGCCGCTGATCGCGATGGAGGGCGTGGCGGCCGGATACGGCGACCGAACGATCCTGAAGCGGCTCGACCTCACCATCCTGCCGGACGACCGGATCGCGCTCCTCGGCCAGAACGGCAACGGCAAGTCGACCTTCTGCAAGATCCTCGGCGGCCGGCTCGAACCGCAGGCCGGCACGATCCGGCGTTCAGCCAAGATGGACGTGGCCTATTTCGCCCAGCACCAGCTCGACGAGCTCAGGCCCAACGCCACGCCCTTCCTCCAGGTCGGCGAGCGCATGCCGGGCGAGCCGGAGGCGAAGATCCGCTCGCGCTGCGCCCGGTTCGGCTTCCCGGGCCAGAAGGCGGACACGCCGGTCGAGAACCTGTCCGGCGGCGAGAAGGCCCGGCTCCTGATGGGGCTCGCCGCCTTCAACAGCCCGCATATGCTGATCCTGGACGAGCCGACGAACCACCTCGACATTGATTCGCGCACCGCGCTGATGGAGGCGATCAACGACTACGAGGGTGCCGTCATCCTCGTCAGCCACGATCGCTTCCTGATCGAGGCCTGCGCCGACCGGCTCTGGATCGTCGGCAACGGCGCCGTCAAATCCTTCGACGGCGACATGGACGATTACCGGAAATTCGTCCTCTCGGGCGAGGCCGATCCCGCGCCCGCCAAGGCGCGGCCCGAGGAGGACAAGGCCGAGCGGGCGGAGGAGCGAAAGCGCGCCGCCGACCGCCGCACCGCCGCCGCGCCCCTGCGCAAGCGCCTGCACGCGCTCGAGATCCGCATCGACAAGCTCGGCACCGCGATCAAGAAGATCGACACCGCCATGGCCGGCGGCCGGGCCTATGCCGAGGACCCGGCCAAGGCCCGCGACATCGCCCGGATGCGGGGCGAGGCGGCGGCCGCCTTGGCCAGCGCCGAGGACGAGTGGCTGACGCTGTCCGGGGAGATCGAGGCTGCGGCCGGGTGAGGCCGGCGGTTCAGGCGAGGCCGACCGCCTCGCTTCCGATCCGCAAGCCGAACGTCTCCGACAAGCTTCGCTGACCGGCCGGCGTGACCGCGACGGCCCGCGTGTTGTCGGCGCGCCGGATCCAGCCCTTGTCGAAACAGGTCCGGCAGAGGGCGGCCCCGACCGCGCCGGCGAGATGGGGGCGTCGCTCGCTCCAGTCCAGGCAGGGCCGGCAGAAGACCCGGCCGCTTCCACGGCCGGCCGATCGGGCGGACGCGGTGTCGAGATCGACGCCGATGCCGTGGAGGAACACGGCTCCGGCCTCGGTCAGCGCGCCCCCGTCCGACGTGAATTCGATATATCCACGCTCGACCAGGCGGTCTGCCATCGCGACCGCGATCTGCCCGGCGAGGTGGTCGTAGCAGGTCCGGGCGCGCCGGAGCGCCTGGTCCCTCGGCCCGACGACCGGACTCTTCCGCCGGTTTGCACCAGCGCCACCGAGATCGGCCGAGACCGCCATGATGCTCTCCAGCATCTGGGCGACCGAGGCCGAGGCCAGCCGGTGATAGCGATGCCGCCCCTGCCGCTCCATGGCGAGCAACCCGGCGGTGGTCAGCCGCGCGAGGTGGCCGCTCGCGGTCTGGGGAGCGACGCCCGCATGGCGGGCCAGTTCCGACGCCGTGAGCGCGCGTCCATCCATCAGCGCGGTCAGCATGTTGGCCCGGGCGGGATCCCCGATCAGAGCAGCCGTTTCGGCGAAGGCAGACGTGCTGAGCATCTTTAGGCCTCGTGTCCCGGCACCATGCCAGAATTGAGAGCCGGGCGCTTCGGGCTGCGCCGTATCATCTCGATGGCAGCCTTGGCGGCAAGCTCGGCCTACCCGGCCAGTACCTCGTCGACGAGATCGAGCCAGGCCGGCAGGCACACCCGCTCGCGGTCGTAGCGCTGTAATGCGGTGCCGCGGGCCGCGATGCGGAGCGGCGCGAAGCGCTCCCGCGGGCCCGTGCAGGCATCGACGAGCGTTTCGGCGATGGCTGCGGGGTCGAGCATGTCGACGAGGAGACCGTTCTCGCCGTGCCGGATCACCTCCTGCACGGGCGCTGTCGCCGACCCGACGACGAGGCAGCCGAGCGACATCGCTTCCAGCAGCGACCAGGACAGGGCGAACGGGTAGGTGAGATAGACATGGGCGGCCGAGAGCCGCATCACCGCGTGAAGGTGGGCGTGCGGCAGCGTGCCCGTGAAATGGATTCGCGACAGGTCGAGACGGCCCTCGAGTTCTGACAGCAGACGGGCCTTCCAGGTGGTCCCCTCGCCCGCCGAGGCGCCGTAGCCGCCGGGTTCGTCCGCCCCGATCATGACGATCCTCGCCTCCGGAACGCGCGCCTGCAAGGCCGGCAACGCGCGCATGAAGGTGTGGACGCCGCGCATAGGCTCGAAGCGGCGGTTGGCGAAGGTGACGACCGGCATCGTCCCGTCGAGCATTGTCCCGTCCGAAAGCCGGATTCGGCCGGCCGGCCCGGGAGAGATCGCCTCGGTGTCGATGCCCTCGTGCAGGACGACCTGGCGCGCGCGGAACACGTTCGGCAGCAATCCGGCCTGGAAGGCCGTCGGGGACACGATGCGGTCGGCTGCCGCATAGGCGAGCGCGCCGGTCGCGTTCTTGGCATAGACCCGAACGCGCTCGTCGAAATCCGGCTCCCCGAATTCCGGGTCGAACCCGACATCGCCGCCGCTGCCATGGTAGTAGAATTCGCCGTAGAGGATCTGGCGTGCGCGCGGAAACACCTCGCGGAGGAACAGCGTCTCGCCCCAGCCCGGATGTCCGATCACGAGATCCGGCGAGAACCCGTCGGCCTTCAGCCGCAACGCCACCCGGGCCGCCGCTTCGCCCCGCAGAAGGTCGGCCTCCGCCCGCGTGGCGGGCGAGAAGATGCCCTGCGTCGTTCCCCTCCCAAGCACCCAGCGCGACACCGGCACGTCCGGCAAGGGCCGGCCCGTCGGCGAGGAGATCGCCCGGCACAGGTGTCCGCGCTCCGGCAGCGCCTCGCCGAGATGTCCGAACTGCGCCGGGAAGTTGTTGTGGACGAAGAGGATGTTGGCCAAGGCGGCTGCTGGCTCAGCGCCGGCGTGCCGGAGCGTGGGCGCATTCCGCCCGAACGCCCGAGGGAATGCGCTCGCCATCGCCGGACTGCCGGCGCTCGATGAGGGCCCCGGTCGCTTTGCCGAGGCCCTGGATTGCGGCGCGCGCCCCACGTCGAGGTCTTCCTTCCGGGAGCGGACCCAGGCGGATGACGCCGTCGGGCGGGGACAGGACGATGCGCAGCTTCGGGATGGTCAGGGCCACAAGCTCCGTCCGCTGCGGTAGGCGACGGTATCGCACACCCGCCGCCATCTCCAACGCCGGAGATTGGCAGGATCGCGGTCAGGGCTGGTAAGCGGAACGCGACCGGCACAGGAGCCGGCCGCGCATCCGGATTGGCCTTTGCAGGTTTCCCCCTCGCGGCAGCCCCGCGCCATTCATGTCGGGCGGGACGGCTGGCTCTTCCTGACCGGCGGCAGCAACGCGGCCCTCAGCCAATACCGGGCGACCCTCGGGCGCTGGCGGCGGCTCCGCGCCTGGTCCCGGCTGATCGAGCACCGCGCCGATCGCGCACGGGCCGCCCGGATCCGTTATCTCCACATGGTCGTCCCCGAGAAGCTGACCGTCTACCCGCATCTTTGTGCGACGCCGCTCGTGGATCCCGGCCAGTCCCCGGCCTTGCGGCTCGCAGCGGCCGTCGCGGCACGAGGCCGGCCCCGCCTCGTCCTCGATCTCGTCCCTCCGATGCTGTCGGCCGGCAGGAACCAGGCCCTGTACTGGCGGACCGACACCCATTGGACGCTGGCCGGCTGCCTGGTCGCCTATCGCGAACTCTGCCGGGCGCTCGGCGCGACCCCGCAGGGCGGCTTCACGGACCGTCCCTTCCTCGAAACGGACTCGCTCCTGGACCTCGGTTCGAAGATGATCCCGCCGGTCCCGGAGCCTTACCGGGTCTATGGCCTGCAACGCGACGCCGTCCGGACCTTCGCGAACGAAATCGTCACTGACTACGAAGAAGGCCGGGCGCCCGTCTCGCCGCATACCGCCGTGCATGTCGTCTACACGAACCCGTCAGCGGAGGCCGATCCGCGCCGGCTGCTCCTCTACGGCGATTCCTGCGCGCATTATCATCCGTTCCGGCTCACGGCGCTGCTGGCCGAGACCTTCCGGGAGGTCCATTTCGTCTGGTCGGCGAGCGTGGATTGGGAACACGTCGCGAGCGTGAAGCCGGACCTCCTCGTGACCGAGATCGCCGAGCGCTTCCTCGCGCGCGTTCCCGATGACGGCTTCGACCTCGCAGCCGAGACACGCCGGCGGGCGGAGGCGGCGCGCGCCGGGATCGAGACCGCCCCGGTCTAGCGACGCCTGATGCCGCCCCGGAAGGGAGGGCGCGGACCCGTGGAGACGCGCTCGTCCTTGTGCCGGAAGATGAGACGACCCTTTTCGAGATCGTAGGGCGACATCTCGACGGTGACCCGGTCACCGGCGAGGGTCTTGATCCGGTTCTTCTTCATCTTCCCGGCCGTGTAGGCGATGATCTCGTGGCCGCTGTCGAGCTGCACGCGGAAACGCGTATCGGGAAGCGCCTCGGTCACGAGACCTTCGAACTGGATCAGTTCCTCTTTCGCCATCGAGCCTTGTGCCTTCGGTCGCGTCGCCGTGTCGCTTGCGCGCGGCGGCTCTACACGAGAACCGCCCGGCGCGCGACGAAAAAGCGGAAGCGGGGGCAGGAGGCCGCTCCCGGTCGTTGGCCGGATCGCGGGCCTCTGTTACAGGCCGGCGATGCTGGAAGGATTGCCGCCGCACGCGCCGACGCATGTCCTGCGGCTCAGGACCGACGAGGTGCGGGCGCGCGCCCTGACCGAGCTGTTGGGCGAGGTCTTCGACCCGGCCGAGACCGCGGTCGCGGCCTTCGAATCCGAGGACGGCAGGACCTGGCTCCTCGAAGCCTATTTCGCCTCGGAGCCGGACGAGGAGGCGATCCGCGAGCTCGCCCGCCCGTCGGTCGGCGACGATGTCGATGCGGCCACCTTCTCGACCCTCGCCGGCGCCGATTGGGTCCGGGCCTCGCTCGACGGGCTGAAACCGGTCCGGGTCTGGCGCTTCGTCGTCCACGGCGCCCACGATCGCGCCGCCGTCCGGCCGAACGATGTCGCGATCGAGATCGAGGCCGCGCTCGCCTTCGGCACCGGCCATCACGGCACGACGAGCGGCTGCCTCGCGGCGCTCGCGGCCGAGCTGAAGCGCGGGCGTCCTCGCCGCGTGCTCGACGTCGGCACCGGGACCGGCATCCTGGCATTCGCGGCCGCCCGGGCCCTCAGGTCCCGCGTGGTCGCGGGCGACATCGATCCAATCGCGATCGAGGTGGCGCGCGGCAATGCCCGGCTGAACCGGGTCGCGCCCCATCTCGCGCTCTACGTCGCGCCCGGCGTGCGGCATCGGCTGGCCAACCGGACGCGCGGCTTCGACCTCGTCATGGCCAATATCCTGGCCCGCCCCCTCGCCCGCCTCGCGCCTGCCCTCGCCCGCGTGCTCGCGCCGGGTGGCCGCCTCATCCTGTCCGGCCTTCTCGACCGCGACGTCGCCGGCATCGTCGCCGCCTACCGGACCCAGGGTCTCGCGCTCCGCAGCCGGTCCAGTCGCGAAGGCTGGGCGACGCTGGTCCTCGCCCGAGGCGGGGCGGGCCCGCGGCCTCTCTTCGGATCTCGCTTATGACCGCCCGTTTTCAGACCTTCGACGACCTCGCGAGCCCCTCGCAGGGGACAGAGCGCATTCCGCTGCTCCGGGCGGAACTCCTCAGGCGGGGGCTCGACGGCTTCGTCGTGCCGCGCGCGGACGAGCACCAGTCGGAATACGTGCCGCCCTCGGCCGATCGCCTCGTCTGGCTGACCGGCTTTACCGGCTCGGCCGGCACGGCCGTGATCCTGCGGGACGACGCCGCTCTCGTCGTCGACGGGCGCTATACCCTTCAGGCGGCGCATCAGGTCGACACCTCCCTCCTGACGGTCGTGCCGATGGCCGAGACGACGGCCGAGGCCTGGATCGAAGCGCATCTCGGCCAGGGCCGCGTGCTCGGCTACGATCCCTGGCTCCACACCGCCAAGGGCGCCGAGGCGCTTCGGAAGGCGGTCGAGCGAGTCGGATCGAGCCTCTACCCGGTCGAGACGAACCCGCTCGATGCCGTATGGTCGGACCGACCCGCTCCTCCGCGGGGCGCCGTCGCGCTTCATCCCGAGGACCTTGCGGGCGAGCCGACCGGCAAGAAGCTTGAGCGCCTGCGCGCGAAGCTCGCGCATGACCGCGTCGACGGCCTCGTGATCTCGGATCCGCACAACCTCGCCTGGCTGTTCAACCTGCGCGGGGCGGATATCGCGCACACGCCTGTCGCGCTCGGTTACGGCATCGTGCCGAGCGAAGGTCGCCCGGTTCTCCTGCTTGATCCCGACAAGGTCACGAACGACGTCGCCGATGTGCTCGGCCGCGTCGCAGACATCACCTCGCCCGATCGGCTGCCCGCCGAGCTGAAACGGCTCGCGGTCGGGCAAGGCAGGATCCGCCTCGATTCGGCGACAGGCGCGGAAGCGCTGAAGGGCCAGCTCAGAGAGATCGGGCTCGATGCGGATCTCGGCCCCGATCCCCTGACCGCCATGAAGGCCGTGAAGAACGCGACCGAGATCGCGGGCGCCCGGGAGGCGCATCGCCGCGACGGCGCCGCCGTGACGCGCTTCCTGCATTGGCTCGACCGCGAGACGATCGCGGGCGAACCGACCGAGATCTCGGCCGTCGAGGCGCTGGAGCATTTTCGGCAGGAGACCGGGGCGCTCCGGGACGTGTCCTTCCCGACCATCTCGGGATCGGGGCCGAACGGCGCCATCGTGCATTACCGGGTGACGCGGCAGACCGACCGCGCCCTGCAGGCAGGCGAGCTCTTCCTGGTCGATTCCGGCGCGCAATATGTCGACGGCACGACCGACATCACCCGGACCGTGGCGGTCGGGGAGCCCACGGACGAGATGCGCGACCGCTTCACGCGGGTGCTGAAGGGCCATATCGCCATCGCCCGGGCCGTCTTCCCGAAGGGAACGTCGGGCGCGCAGATCGACGGCTTCGCCCGGCGGCCGCTCTGGGAGGCGGGGCTCGATTTCGACCACGGCACCGGCCACGGCATCGGCAGCTACCTGTCGGTGCACGAGGGCCCGCAGCGGATATCGAAACTCGGCACCGCGACGCTCGAGGCCGGCATGATCCTCTCGAACGAGCCCGGCTATTACAAGACCGGCGCCTACGGCATCCGGATCGAGAACCTGATCCTGCTCGAGCCGCGCGAGATCCCGGGCGGCGAGCGCCCGATGCTCGGCTTCGAGACGCTGACGCTGGCCCCGATCGACCGCAAGCTCATCGAGCCGCGCCTGCTGGACGCCGAGGAGCGCGCCTGGCTCGACGACTACCATGCCCGAGTGGCGCACGAACTCGCCGGCCTCGTCGACGCCGGCACGGTCGACTGGCTCGCGAACGCCACCCGCCCGCTCAGCTGAAGACTCTCGACGTCTCCAGGATCAGGCTTCGCCGACCCCTACGACCAGAAGAAGCGTGTGCTCTACATCACGCAGATCGGCTCGAAATTCGTGGATGGTTCGGCGAACCCGCTCCAACTACCCAAGAGCTGGCCGAAGCGACCCCCTACACGGATCTCCAGCCGAGGCGGATCTCTGCCTTGCTCTCGGCCGCCTTCGCGGCGGAGATCGGGGGCGAGGTGGCGTCGGGCTCCGGGTCGCGCTGAGCCTTTCGGGCGCACACCCCCTCCTGCGGGAGGATGCCGGCGTCCCCGATCGCCTGCACGACGGCCCGCAGCTTCTCGAGATCGTAGTGGTTCTCGGAGATCAAATCGGTGATCTCGCCGTCGAGGAGCGCGGTCACATGCCGGCATCGGAGCCGATGGCGCCCCGCCATGCAGGAGCAGCGCAGCGCGTAGCCTTGTCCCGCGAAGGCGCCGGTGATCTCGTGGTGACTGCCGGTCGAACCCCGGATCGTGAAGGCGAGCCTGCCCTCGCCGGAAGGCGCGACCCGCCTCGCCACCCTGATTTCGCGCCGCCGCTCCTGCAGCATCGACATGCAGGGTGAGCGCAGGGGTCCGTCGACGAGCCCCACCCGGATGCCGAGCCGCTCGGTTGCCTCCCCGATCCGGGACGTTCCGGCCTGGGCCGCGGCCGCGAGGGCGACGCGGGCGCAGGCATAGGCGTCCTCCTCGGCGTGGTGATGCCGGAAGGTGACCCCGACCTTCGCGGAAAGCGCCGCGAGGCCGAAGCGCGGTTCGTGCGGCCAGGCCCGGCGCGCCATGGTCCGGGTGCAGAGATAGGTCAGCCGCGGGACCGCGTGGCCGTAGAGCGCGAGGGTGCCGCAGAGGACCGCGATGTCGAACGCCGCGTTGTGGGCGATCACCGTCGCGCCGACGAGGTCGGCCATGAAGGGTGCGATCGCGTCCGGCAATTCGGGCGCGCCTTCGACATCCCGCGGCCGGATGCCGTGGACGCGGACGTTGCCGGGCTCGAACCGCATCTCGGGCGGCCGCACCAGGCTGTAGGCGCGCCGCGTAACGCGGCCGTCCTCGATCCAGGCGAGACCGACCGCGCAGGGGCTGGTCCGCTGCTCGTTCGCCGTCTCGAAATCGATGGCCACCGCCCGCATGGGCCTCTCGGGGTTAAACGAATCAGGCGATTGTAGAGGGCCGGAGTCACGGGCGCAGCCCTGGTGCGTGCTTCGAGACGGCCTGCTGCGCAGGCCTCCTCAGCATGACGCCGGGTTGAAGGGTCCCATCCACCAACGGCGTCATGCTGAGGAGCGGCCGGAGGCCGCGTCTCGAAGCACGCACCCCGCTCAGCCCTGCCCGATCAGCACGAACCAATCGTCTTCCGAGATCACCCGCACGCCGAGCTTCTCGGCCTGGGCGAGCTTCGACCCGGCTCCCGGCCCGGCGATGACGAGGTCGGTCTTGCTCGAAACGGAGCCGGACACCTTCGCGCCGAGGCGCTCGGCCGTGGCCTTGGCCTCGTCGCGGGTCATGCGTTCGAGCGAGCCGGTGAAGACGACGGTCTGGCCTGTCACGGGCGAGGCAGAGGCTGTTTTCTCCGGCGGATCGGTAGCGACCTCGGCCGCGAGAGCCTCCACGGCCTTGCGGTTATGCGCCTCCTCGAAGAACTGGATCAGCGCCTCGGTCGCGACCGGGCCGATATCGGGGTCGCGCGCGAGTTCGAGATAGGCCTCGCCGGCAACGCCGGTCGCCGCCCGCGACGCGACCGCGTGCAGAGCGGCAGCATCGGGGTAGCGCTCGCGCAGGGCCTCGCGCTGCTTCGTGTTGAGGCGCACGGGGACCTCGTCAAGCGAGAGTTCGGCAGGCGGCGCCGGCTCGGCGCCCCAGGCGACGAGCGCGTCGCGCGAGACGCCTCCGACATTCTCCGCGGTGCTGAGCTCGAACCAGGCGGCTCCGGGCTGGGCGGCCCGGGCCGCATCGAGCCCGGCCACGAGGGCCGCAACATCCGCGAAATGCCGGGTCAGCGCCCGCGCTGTCGTCTCGCCGACATGCCGGATGCCGAGCGCGAAGATGAAACGCTGCAGCGGCACGCGCCGGCGTTCCGCGATGGCGTCCAGAAGTTTTCTGACGGAGACCGCCTCCTCGGCTGCGGCCTTGGCCTTTCCCTTCTTCGGAGGCACCCTCCCCTCGCGCTCGTAGCGCTCGGCCGAGAGCGCCGCCCGGTGCTCCTCGAGCGCCGCCTTCACGTCGTCATAACCGAGCCGAAAGAGGTCGGCCGGGTCCCGCACGAGGCCGCGGTCGTGGAAGGCCTGGACCAGCGTGCCGCCGAGGCCCTCGATGTCGAAGGCGTTGCGGGCCACGAAATGGCGGAGCCGCTCGACGGCCTGCGCTGCGCAGATCAGCCCGCCGGTGCAGCGCCGCACCACGTCCTCGCGGCCGGTGCGGGGATTGATCTCGCGCGTCGCGTTCGAGCCGCAGACCGGGCAGGTCTTCGGGAAGTCGTAGGGCTTCGACGACCGGGGCGGGCGCTTGCCCTCGACCACGCCCAAGACCTGTGGGATCACGTCCCCGGCGCGCTGGATCTCGACGGTGTCGCCGACCCGCACGTCCTTGCGGGCGATCTCGTCCTCGTTATGCAGGGTCGCGTTCCGGACGACGACGCCGCCGACCGTCACGGGCCGAAGCTTCGCAACAGGGGTCAGCGAGCCCGTGCGGCCGACCTGGATCTCGATGTCGTCCAGGATCGTGACGGCCCTCTCGGCCGAATATTTGTGGGCGATGGCCCAGCGCGGCTCGCGCGACACGAAGCCGAGCCGGGCCTGGAGCGCGAGATCGTCCACCTTGTAGACCACGCCATCGATGTCGTAGCCGAGGGCCCCGCGCTTGGCCTCGATCGCCCGATACTGCGCCAGCATCTCCTCGACGTTGTGGCAGAGCCGCAGGAGCGGGCTCGTCTCGAGACCGCATTCCGCCAGCACGGCCACCATGCCGGCTTGCGTTGCGGCCGGCATCTCCGGGGCGACCTCGCCCCAGGCATAGGCCTGGAACCGGAGCGGACGCGACGCGGTGACCGCGACGTTCTTTTGCCGCAGGCTTCCCGCGGCTCCGTTCCTCGGATTGGCGATCTCGGGCTTCCCTGCCGCGACCTGCTCGGCATTGATCGCGGCGAAATCCGCGTGAGTGAGATAGACCTCGCCCCGCACCTCGAAGATCTCGGGCCAACCCTCGCCCTTGAGCCGCTCCGGGATGTCCCGGACGGTGCGGGCACTCGGCGTCACATCCTCGCCAACAGCGCCGTCGCCGCGCGTCGTCGCGTGGACGAGAATGCCACCCTCGTAGCGCAGGCTGAGCGAGAGGCCATCGATCTTGGGCTCGGCCGTCATCGCGAGCGGCGCATCGTCCGGGAGCCGCAGGAAGCGCCGCACCCGGGCGACGAAATCGGCTACGTCCCCCTCGGAATAGGCCTTGCCGAGCGACAGCATCGGCACCCGGTGCCGACGCTTGGCGAAGCGGTCGGAGGGTTTTGCGCCGACCGTCTCGGTCAGGCTGTCGGCGGTGGCGAGTTCGGTATGCGCCGCCTCGAGCGCCTCGTAGCGACGGAGAAGCGCGTCGTATTCTCCGTCCGAAATTGTGGGCGCGTCGTCCTGGAAATAGCGCCGGTCGTGCTCCGCGAGTTCGGCCCCGAGCCATTCGTGCTCCGCACGGGCCGCATCGGGCGTGAGATCGGTGACCGGGATGCCGCGAGCTTTGGTATCTATCGGCATGTCGTTGTCAGACGTTCCGCTCACGGCGCCATATTGAAGGGTTTCGGCGAGCTTGGCCTCTCTCCGTCATTGCGAGCGTAGCGAAGCAACCCAGAGGCCGGCGCGCTGGCTCCTGGGTTGCTTCGTCGCTGACGCTCCTCGCCATGACGGCCGTTCGCACTGACGCGTTCAGCGAACGAGATCGGCCTCACACCTGCCCCGCCTCGATCAGCCGTCCGGCGGCCGCCCTCGCCTCCTCGGTGACCTGGGCGCCGGCCAGCATGCGGGCGATCTCCTCGCGGCGGGAGCTGGGCTGGAGGGCCGAGACTTCGGTCAGGACACGGTCGCTGCCACGGGGCGAGGACTTTGCGATCAAGAAGTGACTCGTCGCCCGCGCCGCGACCTGGGGCGCGTGGGTGACGGCCATCACCTGCACCCGGTCGGCAAGCCGCGCCAGGCGCTGGCCGATCGCGTCCGAGACGGCGCCGCCGACCCCCGTATCGACCTCGTCGAAGACGAGCGTCGGGGCCGAGCCGCGATCGGCGAGGACGACTTTCAGTGCGAGGATGAAACGCGACAATTCCCCGCCCGAGGCGACCTTCATCAGAGGCCCAGGCCGGGTGCCGGGATTGGTCTCGACCCAGAATTCGACGCGGTCGAACCCGGCCGGGTCGCGCGCGCTGCGGTCGGTCTCGATGCGGGTGAAGAGGCGGGCGCGTCCGAGCCGCAAGGGCACGAGTTCCTCGCCGACGGCGCGATCGAGCGTCGCGGCCGCCGCGTGGCGGGCCTTCGACAATCGGTCGGCCGCGCCCACATAGGCGAGATCGGCTTCGGCCAGCGACGTGGCTAACCGTGCCAGTTCCTCTTCCCCGGCCTCGATCGCGGCGTGCTCCGTCGCGAACCGGTCGCGGAGGACGGCGAGATCATCCGCCGGAACGTTGAACTTGCGCGAGGCGGCCCGGAGCTTGAACAGCCGCTCCTCGGTCCGCTCGAGTTCGGCCGGGTCGAATTCCGCGGCCCGCATGGCTTCGGCCAAGGCCAATTCAGCCTCGTCGAAAGCCACCATCAGGGCGTCGAGCGCGGCAACCGGGCGGGCGACGATGGACGCCGCCATGGCGGAGCGCCGTTCAAGCTTGCGCAAAGCGGCGAGCAGCCCGGGCACCGGGCCCGAGATCGATTCGGCCGTGTCGGCGAGGTCGGCCGCGACCTTCTCGGCGCCCTGCATGAGCTGACGCCGTTCGGAGAGCGCAACCTCCTCGCCGGCTTCGGGCGCGAGAATCATTAGCTCCTCGACCGCATGGGCGAGGTAATCCCGCTCCTTGCGGATCTCCGCCATCCGGGCCTCGTGCTCGGCCAGCGCCGACCGGGAGTCGCGGACCCGCCGGGCTGCGTCCGCAACGGCCCGGGCGTCGGCGCCAAGGCCGGCATGGCCGTCGAGGATGGCGCGGTGACTTGCGGGGTCGACGAGGGCCCGGTCCGCATGCTGCCCGTGGATCTCGACGAGGCTCGCGCCGATCGAGCGCAGGGCCTGGACACTGACGGGCTGGTCGTTGACCAAAGCGCGCGTGCGGCCATCGGCGAACTGCACGCGCCGTAGGATCAAGTCGCCATCGATCTCGAGATCGGCCGCCTCGGCGAGGCGCCGGGCCGGATGGTCGACCGGCACGTCGAAGACGGCCGTGACCTGACCCTGGGATTCCCCGTGACGAACGAGCGCGCCGTCGCCCCGCCCGCCGAGGGCGAGGGCGAATGCGTCGAGGAGAATGGACTTGCCGGCGCCGGTCTCGCCGGTGAGCACGGTCAGGCCGGCCGGAAAACGGATCTCGAGCCGTTCGATCAGGACGATGTTGCGGATCGCAAGCTGCGCAAGCATGCGCGGCCCGCTCTACTCTCCGACGACCGCGACTTTGAGCCCCTTGAACGACCGGCTGATCCAGGAGCCGCTATCCTCGCGCGGCTCAAGCCCGCCGCTGCGGAGCAGCGCGTAGGAATCCTTGTACCACTGGCTGTCGGGGAAGTTGTGCCCGAGCACCGCCGCGGCAGTCTGGGCCTCGCCAGTCAGGCCGAGCGCCATATAGGCCTCGGTCAACCGTTCGAGAGCCTCCTCGATGTGCCGTGTGGTCTGGTACTTGGCGACGACGTCGCGGAACCGGTTGATGGCCGCGGTGTAGTTCCGGCGCTCGAGATAGTAGCGGCCGACCTCCATCTGATTGCCCGCGAGCTGATCGCGAGCCACCTGGATGCGATAGCGCGCGTCGCTGACATATTCGGATTGCGGATAGCGCTGCACGAGTTCGGTTAGAGCGACCAGCGCCTTTTCTGCCCGTTCCTGGTCGCGGCTCGTATCAGGGATCTGGTTGTAGTTCGACATCGCGTACAGATATTGCGCGTACGCCGCGTCCTTCGTGTTCGGATATTTGCTGATGTAGCTCTTGGACGCCGTGATCGCGTCGTCCCATTTCTGGCCTTCGTAATTGGCGTAGGCCTCCATGATGAGACCTTTGCGCGCCCATTCCGAATACGGATAGTTCTTGCTGAGATCGGCAAACCGCTTGGCGGCGCCCTCGTGATCGCTGTTCTTCATGCGACCGAGGCCCTGATCGTAGACCTTCTCGGCCGGCACGTCGGCCACGATCTTCATCTCGTATTTTTCGGCGGTATCGAACGGATTGAGCGAGGACAGCGTATCGCAACCGGCGAGACCGGCACCGGCCCCCGCGATCAGCGCGGCACGCAGAGCAAGGGTTGCCCCTCGTTTCCAGGCAGTGATGTCGAACATGCGGCGTCGGCCCTCGTTCGTCGCGGCGGCGATGGCAACACGCCACCCAGTCTCGCAGGACGACTACGACATCGGGGCGAGAGCGGCTATGACCCTTCCGCCACACCCGGCCGGAACCGTATTCGGCCCCATGCGTCCGTGGTGATGTCCGGTGCCTTGCCTAGTGCAGGTCGGGGGCGTAGGCCGGAACGGCGATGCCGTTTCCGATCTCCGCGTAACCCGACTCGCGCCGTGCCTCGCCGTCTACGATGGCGTAGTTTGCCCGATCGGAGAGAAGCTCTTCCAAGACGGCGACATTGAGGCGATGGCCGCTGCAATAGGACCGGTACGTCGCCAGAAGAGGGTAACCCGCGAGGGAGAGATCGCCGACGGCGTCCAGCATCTTGTGACGGACGAACTCGTCGGCGAAGCGAAGGCCTTCGGGGTTTATCACCTGATCGTCGCCGATCGCGACGGTGTTCTCGAGCGAGGCGCCGAGCGCGAAGCCCGCCTTCCAGAGCTTCTCGACATCGCCGATGAAGCCGAAGGTCCGGGCCCGGGAGATTTCGCGCCGGAACGAGACCGGGGTCAGGTCGACCACCTTGCGCTGACGGCCGATGATGGGATTTTGAAAATCGATCTCGACGTCGAGACGGAAGCCCTTGGAATTCGGCAGCAATTCCGCCGAGCCGATGCCCTTTTCGACCCGTACCGGCCGCAGCACACGGATCTGCTTGCGGACGGCGCGGCTCCGGACGATCCCGACCTGGTCGATCGCGTCGACGAAAGCGGCCGCGGAGCCGTCGAGGATCGGCACCTCGGCGCCGTCGATCTCGATGAGGGCGTTGTCGATGCCAAGGCCGCTCAGGGCCGACATCAGGTGCTCGACAGTAGCGACGGCGCCCGATTCACGCTGGCCGAGGACGGTGCAGAGTTCCGTCGCGGTCACGGAAGCATGCCGGGCTTCGATCAGCCGGTCACGGCCATTCGGCAGACCGGTGCGCAGGAAGACGATGCCATGATTGGCTTGCGCCGGGTGGAGATGAACATTGACCGTCTTGCCGGAATGAACGCCGATGCCGGACAGCGAGACAGGTGCGCCAAGAGTGGCTTGCAGGCTCGATTTCATTCGCTCACCTAGGGCCGAGTTCCGCCGCGGCGTGACATTGCATCCGCCAGCTTCCTGATCTCGCCCGTTTAATGCCCCGATCGGGCGCGGTCCTTGTCAACGCGGACGCGCTGCCCATCAACATGTGCCTGGAGAACCTAGTCCAGGCGCGGGGAGGGGCCAAATCACGGTTTCTTACGCTCTGTTACAAAGGTGTTTCGCGCGGCTCTCCCAACGCGAACGGCCCCGAAACACGTCGGGGCCGTCGCGTCCTGGAGGGGCGTTCAGCTCGAATGGCGGCGCAGGAAGGCTGGGATTTCGAGGTGATCCTCGTCATTGGCGCGCGGCGGCGAGGCGACCCGGCCCTGCGCGTCGAGGCCGCCGGTCGCGGGCCGGTACGGGATCGCGGCCGGGGCGCGTTTGGCATATTCGGCATGGGTGGACGGCATCGTCCGCGGGGCCGGCTCGGGAGCCGGGATCTGCGGCGGCAGGCCTGCCGGCTCCGAATAGGACGCGTGAGGCTGGGCCGCGGGCTCCTCCCGCCGGCCGAAGCCGACGGTCGCGAGCTTACGGAGCAATCCCCTTGCCTCCTGGCCGATGCTCTCGCCCTCGCCGCGATGCGCGCGCAGCTTCTTCTGCGCCGGCTGGGGCAATTCTTCCATCCGGGGCATGCGGGGCGAGCGCAGGGCGCGCTCCGCTTCCGGGGGGAGGAAGTGAGTCGGCTGCGGGGCGACCGATTCCGGCTTCGGCTGGGCGACGGGTGCGATCGGCTCGTAAGCCGCGCCCTTGGCCGGGGCCGGGGTCAGCGTCACGTCGTTATGGACGACGCTCGGCATCGGGATCTCGGCCGCCGCCTGAGCCACGATTTCCGCGGCACGGGCGTTGGACGAGACTTCCGGCGGACGGCCGGCCTCGGCCGGAGGTGTCGCCCGGAGGCGCGCCTCGGCGCGAAGCCGCTCGGCCACCTCGGCGATCCGCTGCTCGGTCGCCGAGAGCGGGGCTTCGGCGATCGCCGGCTGGTCGATGCCGGTCGCCACGACCGACACCCGGATCGTGCCTTCGAGCGATTCGTCGAAGGTGGCGCCCAGGATGATGTTCGCCTCGCTGTCGACCTCCTCGCGGATGCGGGTGGCAGCCTCGTCGAGCTCGTAGAGGGTCAGGTCGCGCCCGCCCGTGATCGAGATCAGGAGGCCGCGGGCCCCCTTCATCGAGACCTCGTCGAGGAGCGGATTCGCGATCGCGGCTTCCGCCGCGCGGCTGGCGCGCTTCTCGCCGGTGGCCTCGCCGGTCCCCATCATCGCCTTGCCCATGCCCCGCATGATGGCGCGGACGTCGGCGAAGTCGAGGTTGATGAGGCCTTCCTTGACCATCAGGTCGGTGATGCAGGCGACGCCCGAATAGAGCACCTGGTCGGCCATCGCGAAGGCGTCCGCGAAGGTCGTCTTCTCGTTCGCGACCCGGAACAGGTTCTGGTTCGGGATGACGATCAGCGTGTCGACATGCTGCTGCAACTCGGTGACGCCGGCCTCGGCGACCCGCATGCGGCGCACGCCCTCGAACTGGAACGGCTTCGTCACGACGCCGACCGTCAGGATGCCCATCTCGCGGGCAGCCCTGGCGATGACCGGCGCGGCGCCGGTGCCGGTGCCGCCGCCCATGCCGGCCGTGATGAAGGCCATGTGCGAGCCGGAGAGCTGGTCGCGGACCTCGTCCATGACCTCCTCGGCCGCCGCGCGCCCGACCTCGGGCTGCGAACCCGCGCCGAGGCCCTGGGTCACGCCGAGGCCCATCTGGATGATGCGCTCGCAACGCGACGACGACAGCGCCTGGGCGTCCGTGTTCGCGCAGACGAAATCGCAGCCCATCAGGCCCGATTCGATCATGTTGTTCACGGCGTTTCCGCCGGCGCCACCCACACCGAAGACGGTGATGCGGGGCTTCAGTTCCCGGATGTCCGGGGCTTGCAGATTGATCATGACCGAACCCTCTCCTTGGCCCCGTGATTGGCCCCGTGTGCTGCGCCGGCGACCAACGTCGCCTGCGTCGTCAGAAACTTTCGCCGATCCATCGTCTCACCTGCTCGAAATAGCCCCCGGTCCCAGACCCGGCGAAAGGCCGCCGTCCTCGGGGTTCGAAATGCTCGATATGCGCGACCTGCGGATAGACCAGCAGGCCGACCGCGGCCGAGAAGGCCGGGCCCTTGCCGGCTTCCGGCAACCCCTTGATGCCGAGGGGGCGCCCCATCCGGACCTGCCCCTGCAGCACGCGGCTCGCGACGTCCGGCAGGCCCATCAGCTGGCTCGCGCCGCCGGTCAGCACGATCCGGCGCCCGGCCTGGGCGGCGTAGCCGGCATTCCGGAGGCGGTCGCGGACGAGTTCGAGGATCTCCTCGACGCGCGGCTTGATGATCCGCACGAGCTGGGCCCGGGGCACGTGGCGGGCGCTCTCGCGCTCGTCGTCGTCGCCGATATGGGGCACGGCAACCATGTCGCGGTCGTCCGAGCCCGACGACAGCGCAGTCCCGTAGAGCGTCTTCAGGCGCTCCGCCGCGTTCACCGTCGTGGTGAGCCCGCGGGCGAGGTCCATGGTGATGTGATGGCCGCCGACCGCGATCGCGTCGGCATGGACGAGGTGGCCGCCCGAGAACACGCCCCAGGAGGTCGTGCCGCCGCCCATGTCGATCACGACGACGCCCATTTCGGCCTCGTCGTCTGCGAGCGTGGACAGGCCGGACGCGTAGGGCGTCGCGATCACGGCCTCGATGTCGAGATGGCTGCGCTCGATCGCGAGCATCAGGTTGCGGGACGAGGCCGCTTCCGCCGTGACGACGTGGAGATCGACCCCGAGCCTCTCGCCGATCATTCCGGAGGGCTCGACGATGCTCGACTGGCCATCGAGCGAGAAGCCGGTCGGCAGCGCATGCAGGACGGCGCGGCCGGGACGAAGCGTGTGGTTGCTCGCGACCTCCAGCACCCCACCGATATCGGAAGAACAGACCATCCCGGACCGAACCGGCACGTGAGCGGCGAAATGATGCGAGGCGAGGCGGCCGCCCGTGAGATTCACGATGACGGACTTCACCTCGACGCCGGCCATGCGCTCGGCGGCGTGGATGGCCGGCCGGATCGCGCTTTCGGCCGCTTCAAGATCGATCACGGCGCCGCCCTTCAGGCCGAGCGATCGCTGGTGCCCGATGCCGAGGACGCGGGCGAGATGCGTCCGACCGCGGAGCGCCTCGCCCTCGGGAACGGGGCGCAGCTCGGCGATCAGGCAGACGACCTTGCTCGTGCCGACATCCAGCACCGACAGCGTCGCCGTCCGGCGCGTCGGGAGGGGTTTCAGGCGGGGTGTCAGTCCGTGGTCCTGCAGGCTCACGTCTCGATCCCCTTCACGCCACGCTGAATTTTCTTCTTGCCGTTCTCGCTCCGGGCAGCCGCCGCCTCTTCGGTGAGCCGAACGACGACCCGGTCCGACATGCGGAGGTCGATCGCCAGGACATCCTTGCCGAGGAGACCGGATTCGCGGTCGAGCCGGACGAGCCGGGCCATGGCGGCCGGGGCACCCTCCTCCGGGAGCCGGATGTCGAGCCCGTTCTCCATCTTGAGGGTCCAGCGGCGGCCGGAGATCAGCATGCCGGCCCGGACCTTGGAGCGGAGCGGCCCTGCGGCCTCCAGGAGCGCCAGATAGGCCGGGGCCTGGAGGTTCGCCCCTTCGCCCACGACGAGCGGAAGCGAGGCAAGCGAACGGTCGCGCAGCCGGTCGATCGCGGTTCCGTCCCGCGCGACGACGAAGAGTTCGCCGTCCCGCTGCCACAGCGCGTAGGGCTCGCGCTCGACCAGCGTCAGGACGAGCTCGCCCGGATAGAGCTTGCGGACCTCGACGCTCTGGATGAAGGGGTCGGCGAGGAGCCGCTCGCGGGCCTCGGCCGCGTTCAGGAAGGGCATCGAGCTGCCCGGCGTGATGCCGGCGAGGTCGAGGATGTAGCTCTCCGGCAGTCTCGCGATTCCAGCGATCGTGACCTTCTCGATCCCGAAGCCGAGCGCCCGCGCAACCGTGTCGCGCGGGTCGCCGTGAGTGCGGGCGAATTCGGCATAGTCACCGTTCAGGACGAGACCGTAGCCGGCGATCAGGCCGAAGAAGCCGAGCGTCAGGAAGGTGCCGGCGAGGTGGGGGATCCGCCGGGACAGCGGCACGGCGACCGACGAGCGGCGCCGGAAACCTAGAGAATCGAGGGGCGAGGACAGCCTGAACAGGTGACGGGGAAGGCGGTCGAGAAGGCTGTCCTGGCGCGCCGCCGCAGGCCGGCTTGCGCCGGCGCTACCGGCGCTGCCGGTCAGCGGTTCAAGGACGCGTCCTCCACCATCCATTTCACAAGCTCGCCGAACGTAAGGCCTGCATAGGCCGCCATTTCGGGCACCAAGGACGTTGCCGTCATTCCAGGCTGGGTGTTGACCTCCAGCACGACGACCTCGTCCGTTCCACCGGGCGTGTCGTCGTATCGAAGGTCGGTGCGGCTGACGCCGCGACACCCGAGTGCTTGATGCGCCGTTAACGCCAACTCTTGGACGCGCTGGTAAATATTTGGTTTAATTTCAGCAGGAAGGACGTGGATCGAGCCGCCCTCGGCATACTTCGCGTCATAGTCGTAGAAGATGCCCGTGGCGGGCCTGATGTCGATCACGCCGAGCGCCCGGTCGCCCATCACGGCGCAGGTCAACTCCCTGCCGGGAATGAACTTTTCGACCAGGACCTCGTCGCCGAACGGCCAATCCTCGCGGCCCACCTCCTGCGCAGGATGGGTCCTGTCCTCGCGCACGATGATGACGCCGACCGACGAGCCTTCGTTCACGGGCTTCACGACGTAGGGCGGCGGAAGCACGTGGCGTGTGGCCGCCTCGCCACGCTTCACGACCACCCCGTCGGGCACGCTCACGCCCGCCGCCCGCATGACCTGCTTCGCCCGCTCCTTGTGCATGGCGAGCGCGGAGGCGAGCACGCCGGAATGGGTGTAGGGGATCTGCAGCAGCTCTAGCAGGCCCTGAATCGTGCCGTCCTCGCCGTAGCGGCCGTGGAGGGCATTGAAGCACACGGTCGGCCTCACCGCCTGGAGCACGCGCGCCACGTCCGGCTGCACGTCAATTGGCGTAACCTGGTAGCCCTGTTCCTGAAGCGCCTTGGCGCAGGCCCGCCCGGAATTCAGCGACACCTCCCGCTCGGCCGACCAGCCACCCATCAGGACGGCGACGTGTTTGGGGGCGGTGGTGGGCATCGGCAGCTACTTTCGTCAGGACGGGTCAACGCAGACGATCGAGTCGTTCCGCTGGTCCGAGGGTGAGCTACCCTTAGCGTTCGGAACCGTTCGGTCCAGAGCCAACGCGCCGGATCTCCCATTCCAGTTCGACCCCGCTCTGCTCCCGCACGCGGTGCCTGACCTCCTCCCCGAGCTTCTCGATATCGGCCGCGCTCGCTCCGCCATGATTGACGAGGAAGTTGCAATGCAGCTCCGACACCTGGGCCGCGCCGCGGCGGAGGCCGCGGCAGCCGGCCCGGTCGACGAGTTCCCAGGCCTTCGCACCGGGCGGGTTCTTGAAGGTCGAGCCGCCGGTTCGGGTATTCACGGGCTGGGTCGCGGCGCGCTGGTCGGTGATCGCGCCCATCGCCGCCAGGATCGCGGCCGGATCGCCGGGACGGCCCTGGAACAGGGCTTCGGTGAAGATCAGCGTCTCCGGAACGCCGCAATGCCGATAGGTGAAATGCATGTCGTCACGGGTGAGCGTCACCGCCCTGCCCTGCCGATCGAGCGCGCGCGCCTCGACGAGGACGTCGGCGGTCTCTCCGCCATAGGCGCCGCCATTCATCCGCAAGGCGCCGCCGATGGCCCCCGGGATGCCGCGCAGGAAGGTAAGCCCGTCGATGCCGGCCTCCGCTGCCGCGCGCGCGACCTTCACATCCGGCGCGCCTGCGCCGGCCCGGACCCGGTGGCCGGTCAGGATCTCGACGGCGGCAAACGGCTTTCCGAGCCGGACCACGACCCCCACGACACCGCCGTCGCGCACGAGGAGGTTCGAGCCGAGCCCGACCACGAGAATCGGGATGTCCTCGGGGCAGCGCGCGAGAAAGAGCGCGAGATCGGCCTCGTCGGCCGGCGTGAACAGCAATTCGGCCGGCCCGCCCGCCCGGAACCACGAGAGCGGCGCCATGGGCGCATCCGGTTCGAGCGATCCGCGCAGGCCCGGGATGGCGGCCCGGAGGTCGGCGGCGAGCGCGCCCTGTCCCCCCTCTCTTGGTCGGGACCGAAGAATGTTCACGCCTCGATGTATTCCGCACGACTGGTAGGACGCGGAACGGGAACCCCGTCCTCGGCCATTCCCTCGAGATGGAAGCGCATGGCTTCGCGAATTTCCTGCTCGACCACATCGATCGTCCGACCGGTCGCGATGCAGCCCGGGAGGTCCGGAACATAGGCGGAGTAACCCTCGCCCGCCTCCTCGATGACGACAGCGTAGCGCATCACCGTCTCCCTTCCGGCTCGAGGCCGGCCTGTTTCAGGATGCTGCCCAATGTTCCCGGCGCGATATCGGTCGGACGGTTTTCCGGCGATCGTGACCGTCCCGGCTGGTCCGGGTGCTTGTACTGCCTGTGGCTGCCGCGGGTTGCAACGAGATACCAGCCCTCGCCCTCGATCCGACGCATGACGTCCCGGACCCTCACGCCAGCCTACGTCAGCGCCCTCATCCGCCCGCCGTTACGCCGCCTCTGCCGCGCCGAGGCCTGCGAGTTCGCCCGGAAGCGCGTAGGCCCATTGCGTGATGTTGCCGGCGCCCAGGAAGACGACGTAGTCGCCGGGCTTGGCCTGCCCTCGGACGATGCCGGCCAGGTCCTCGGAACGCTCGAGCGCCATGGTGTTGCGATGGCCGCGCGACTTCAATCCCGAGACGAGACCGTCTCGGTCGGCACCCGGGATCGGCAGCTCGCCGGCCGCGTAAACGGGCGCCACGATGACCGTGTCGGCGTCGTTGAAGCAGGTGCAGAAATCCTCGAACAGGGAGGACAGCCGGGTGTAGCGGTGCGGCTGCACGATCGCGACCACCTGCCCGTCGGTCGAGGCGCGGGCCGCCCGCAGCACGGCCGCGATCTCGACAGGATGATGGCCGTAATCGTCGAAGATCTCGACCCCGTTCCACTCGCCGGTGCGGGTGAAGCGGCGCTTCACCCCGCCGAAGCCGGCGATGCCCTTGCGGATGTTGTCCGGCGAGATGCCGAGCTCGTGCGCGACCGCGATCGCGGCGGTCGCGTTCAGGGCGTTGTGCTTGCCCGGCATCGGCATCTCGAGCCCGTCGAGCTCGAGCCGGTAACCGGGCCTCCGGTCGCGGATCAGCACGCGGAAGCGGCTGCGGCCACCCCTCTGGTCGATGTCGATCAGCCGGACGTCGGCCTGCGGGTTCTCGCCGTAGGTGATGACCCGGCGATCCTCGATCCGGCCGACCATGTCCTGCACCACCGGATGGTCGATGCACATGACGGCAAAGCCGTAGAACGGGATGTTGTCGATGAAGGACCGGAAGGCATCCTTGATCGCGTCGAAGGAGCCGAAATGGTCAAGATGCTCCGGATCGATATTCGTCACGATGGCGACGTCGGCCGGCAGCTTCAGGAAGGTGCCGTCGGATTCGTCCGCCTCGACCACCATCCAGTCGCCCGTGCCCATGCGGGCGTTGGTGCCGTAGGCGTTGATGATGCCGCCGTTGATCACGGTCGGGTCCATCCCGCCGGCATCGAGGAGCGTGGCAACGAGCGAGGTCGTCGTGGTCTTGCCGTGGGTGCCGGCGATCGCGACGCAGCTCTTGAAGCGCATCAGCTCGGCCAGCATCTCGGCGCGGCGGACGACCGGCAGACGCTTTTCGCGCGCCATCGTGAGTTCGGGGTTGTTGCGCTTGATGGCGGTCGACACGACGACAACCGCGGCGCCGTCGACGTTCGAAGCCTCGTGGCCGATGAACGTTTTCACGCCCTTCTCGGCGAGGCGGCGAACATTGTAATTGTCAGCCGCGTCAGAGCCCTGCACCGTGTAGCCGAGATTGTGCATCACCTCGGCGATGCCCGACATGCCGATGCCGCCGAGGCCGATGAAGTGGATGGGGCCGAGCTTCGGGGGCAGTTTCATGAGGGTCTTCCTGACATCGTCATATCCCGGCGCCCCCTTGCTGATCGCCCGGAACCGGGATCTTGCCGAGGCTCAGGACGATCGCGGCGAGGCGCTCCGCCGCGTCGGTGACGCCGGCGCTCTTCGCCGCCGCCGCAGCCCGGGTCAAGCCGGAGGGGTCGGCGAGGCGGGCCGCGATCTCGGCCGCGAGGCGCTCCGGCGTGAAGTCGGGCTGCGTAATCAGGGTCGCGGCGCCGATCTCGGCCAGCGTGCCGGCGTTGGCGGCCTGGTCCTGGTCGAGCGCACCCGGCAGGGGCACGAGGATCGCCGGCCGGCCGATGGCCGCGAGTTCCGCGACCGTGGAGGCCCCCGACCGCGAGACGACGAGATGCGCGTCCCCCATCCGGCGAGGCAGGTCGGCGAAGAAGGGGACCACCTCGGCCGAGATCCCGGCCTCGGCATAGGCGAGGCGCACGGTCTCGAAATCCTCCGGCCTCGCCTGCTGCGCGACCCGGAGCCGTTCCCGTGATGCCGCCGGCAGCGAGGCGAGTGCGGCCGGCACGATCTCGCTCATCACCCTGGCGCCCTGGCTTCCGCCGAACACGAGAAGGCGAAGCTCCCCGTCGGGGCTCGGCTCCGAATAGGGGATGCGGGCCGCCTCGACGACGGCCGGACGGATCGGGTTGCCGGTGTGATAGCGCTTGCCGGCCAGCCCGTCCGGGATGCCCCGCACGATCTGGAACCCGGTCGCGATGGCGGTCACACGTCCGAGCAGGAAGCGGTTGGCGCGTCCGACGACGCCGTTCTGCTCGTGGATGAGGGTCGGGATCTGCAGGATGGTGGCGGCGAAGACGGGCGGCACGCTCGGGTAGCCGCCGAACCCGACGAGGCAGGCCGGGCGGTCGGCCCGGAGCGCCGACAGCGCCCGCATCACGCCCCGTCCGAGCTTCAGCGCCGCGAAACCCTTGGACAGGATCGAGCCGCCGGAAGGGGTTGCGGCCGGGATCTCCATGACGCGTTCGGCCGGGAAGGTGCGGGCGATCTCGTCGACCCGCCCATCCGTCGCGAGGGCCACCCGGGCGCCGAGGCGGTTCAGCACCACGGCCAGGGCTTCCGCCGGGAAGAGATGCCCGCCCGTGCCGCCGGCCGCGATGACGACGAGCGGAGCCCGTGCCGTCACGGTCTCGTCCGCTGCAGCCGGTCCAGCATCTCGGCCCGGGGCCGCCTTCGGGTCAGCGCGATCAGGAAGCCCATGCCGAGCGCGAGCGAGAGCAGGGACGAGCCACCATAGGAGACGAAGGGAAGCGTCATGCCTTTCGCCGGCATCAGATGAACGTTGACCATCATGTTGATGCAGGCCTGGAGGCCGAACATCAGGACGAGGCCGGTCACGGCGAGGCGGATGAAGGTGTCCTCGCTGCGGTGCGCGAGCGCGAGACCGCGGAGCACGATGAAGGCGAACAGCGCGAGCACCGCGAGGCAGACGACGATGCCGAATTCCTCGCCCGTCACCGAGAAGATGAAGTCGGTATGGGCGTCCGGCAGGACGCGCTTGATGGTCCCCTCGCCCGGGCCGCGGCCGAGCCAGCCACCCTTGGTGAAACTGTCGAGCGCGGTCGCGACCTGGAAGCTGTCGCCGGAATCCTTGCTCATGAAGCGCTCGAACCGGTCGCGCACGTGCGGCAGGAGCTTGTAGGCCAGCCCGACCCCGACCATGCCGAAGCCACCGAGGCCGACGACCCACAGCCAATGCAGGCCGGCCACGAAGAAGAGGCCGCACCAGGTGATCGCGATCAGCATCGTCTGGCCGAAATCCGGCTGCAGGATCAGCGGCGCGATCGTCGCAGGCAGAAGCAGGAGGGCGAGCAGCGCGCCCGGCATGTCCCGGCGCCGGGCGCCTTCGGAGAAGGCCCAGGCGGCCAGGATGACGAAGGCCGGCTTCACGAATTCGGACGGCTGGATGCCGAGCGGCCCGAACTGGATCCAGCGATGCGCGCCCTTGATCTCGGGTCCGAAATGGAGGGCGAGAACGCAGAGCGCGATGGCCGCCACGTAGACGAGAAGAGCCAGCCGGCGCACGAGCCGCAGCGGCAGGAACGAGACCGCGACGAGGATCATGACCGCCGGTATCAGGTAGAGAACCTGCCGGTTCACGAAATGGAAGGGCGAGAGACCCAATCGCTCGGCCACCGGCGGCCCGCCCGCCATCAGAAAGACGAGACCCGCCAACATCAGGGCGCCGAGCGCGGCCAGGAGGGTCCGGTCGACCGTCCAGAGCCAGTCGCCGACAAAGGTCCGTTCAGCGCGCGAGGACATGGGTCAGCCCTTCAGGGTGATGCCGGGCAGAGCCCGGACCAGATCGCGGAAATGGTCGCCGCGGCGCTCGAAATTCGGATATTGGTCGTAGGACGCGCAGGCGGGCGAGAGCAGGATCACGGGCTCGTCGAGGCCGGAGGCCGCGGCGTCCGCGGCGGCGGCCGAGACGGCCCGGTCCAGCGTGCCGCAATGCAGGTAGGGCGCGGCACCCTCCAGCGTCGCGGCGAAGTCCGGGGCCGCGTCGCCGATCAGGTAGGCCTTGGCGACGCGCGGGAAATACGCGGCGAGCGGGGCGATGCCGCCCTCCTTCGGCCGGCCGCCGAGAATCCAGAAAACGTCGTCGAAGGAGGCGAGCGCCTTCTCAGCGGAATCGGCATTCGTCGCCTTCGAGTCGTTCACGAATACCGCCGTGCCGATCCGTCCGACCTCTTCCATTCGATGGTGCAGGCCCGGGAAGGTCGCGAGTGCCGCGACGACGCTCTCCTCCTCGGCCCCGAGCGCGTCGGCGACGGCCAAAGCCACGGCAGCGTTCTGGGCGTTGTGCACCCCGCGAAGCGAGCCGATCCCCTTCAATTCGGCGACCTTGCGGGTGGTCGTGCCCCGGGTCGCGAAGACGCGCGAGCCTTCGTAATGGTAGCCATCGGCCGGCAGCATATCTTCGGCGATGGCGACGACCGGACGGCCGCTCGCCGCGCGCCGGTCGTAGATCGCCCGGCTCGGGGCGTCGTCGATCACGACGATCGCGGTCTCGGCGCCCGCGACCAGGCGCTCCTTGATGGCCGCGTAACGCTCCATGCTGCCATGCCGGTCGAGATGATCCGGCGAGATGTTCATCAGCACGCCGACGCTCGGCGCCAACGACGGCGTGAGGTCGATCTGGAACGAGGACATCTCGATCACGTGGACGCGCTCGTCCCCAGGAGGGGCGAGCGACAGGATGGCCGTGCCGATATTGCCGCCCATCTGAACGTCGGCCCCGGCTTCGCGCAGAAGGTGGGCGACGAGGGCGGTCGTCGTCGACTTGCCGTTCGTGCCGGTGATCGCGACGAAGGGTGCGTCCGGAGCGATCTTCGCCCGCTCGCGGCAGAAGAGCTCGATGTCGCCGATGACCTCGATCCCGGAGGCTTTCGCCCGCTCGACGGTCCAATGCGGGGCCGGATGGGTCAGCGGCACGCCCGGCGCCAGGACCAGGGCCGCGAGGCGCGACCAATCCTCCTCCCGGAGCTCGGCCGTCGGAACCCCCTCCCCGGCGGCCCTTCCGACGCTCGCCGGATCGTCGTCGAAGGCGACGAGGTCGGCTCCGCCGGCCTGGAGGGCGAGCGCTGTCGCAAGCCCCGAGCCGCCGAGCCCGAACAGCGCGACGCGCCGCCCCGCAAAGGTCGTGACGGGGGTCACGGCAATGGGCCTCTCGCCGCGTCCATCACCGGAGCTTCAGCGTGGATAGCCCGACCAGGGCCAGCAAAGCGGCGATGATCCAGAAGCGGATCACGACCTGCGACTCGGTCCAGCCGATCTGTTCGAAATGGTGATGGATAGGAGCCATCCGGAAGAAGCGCTTTCCGGTCGCCTTGAAATATCCGACCTGGATGAAGACCGAGAGGGCCTCGACCACAAACAAACCTCCGACGATCGCGAGCACGACCTCGTGCTTGGTCGCGATCGCCGTCGTGCCGAGAAGGCCGCCGAGTGCGAGCGACCCCGTGTCACCCATGAAGACCTGGGCCGGGGGCGCATTGAACCAGAGGAAGCCGAGGCCCGCTCCGAGGAGCGCCCCGCACAGGACCGCGAGTTCGCCGGTCCCGGGCACGAAGCGGATCTGGAGATAGTTGGCGAAGATCGCGTTGCCGGCCAGATAGGCGATGAAGCCGAAGGTCGCGCCGGCAATCATCACGGGCACGATCGCGAGACCGTCGAGGCCGTCGGTCAGGTTCACGGCATTGCCGGCGCCCACGATCACGAAGGCTCCGAAGGCGATGTAGAACCAGCCGAAATCAAGGAGCAGGTCCTTGAAGAAGGGCACCGATAGCTTGTTCGACAGGCCGGGCGTCGCGATGAAGGCGATGGCCGTGCAGGCGATGAGCCCGATCAGGATCTCGAGCGTGAGCCGGCCCTTGCCGGAAAAACCCGCATGGGATTGTTTCGTGACCTTGAGAAAGTCGTCGTAGAAGCCGATCGCCCCGAAACCGAGCATCACCAGTACCACGACCCAGACATAGAGGTTGCGCGGGTCGGCCCAGAGCACGGTTGCGACGAGGAGCCCGGCGAGGATCATCAGCCCGCCCATCGTGGGGGTGCCGCGCTTCGTCAGGAGATGGGATTGCGGGCCGTCCTCGCGGATGGGCTGGCCTTTGCCTTGCCGGATGCGGAGCGAGGAGATCGCCGCCGGTCCGAGCCAGAACACGAAGAGGAGCGCGGTCGCGACCGCCCCCGCCGTCCGGAAGGTGATGTAGCGAAAGACGTTGAGCGGCGAAAAGTAGCCGTTGAGGTCGGCCAGGAAAATCAGCATGTCAGGTCCTGGCCGTAGCGGCGCGTGCGTCGGCGGCGGGCGCGCGGAAACGTGACGCGAGCGCGGCGGCGATCTTCGACACGAGAGTCGATTTCGAGCCCTTGACCATCACGACGTCGCCGCCCCGGACCGCGCCGACGACGTGCCGCTCAAGCGCCCCGGCGTCGTCGGCATAGGCGCCGCGCAGCCGCTCGGGCAACGCGTCCCATAAGCGGCGCGTGAGGGGGCCGGCCGCGAAGACGAGATCGGCGCCGGACGCCACGACCGAACCGGCGAGCGCCAGGTGGGCGGCCGGGCCGGTTTCCCCGAGCTCGCCCATATCGGCCAGCACCGCGATGCGGCGGCCGCCGGGAGGCACGTGGCAGAGGGCCAGCGTTTCGAGGGCGGCCCGCATGGAGGCCGGGTTGGCGTTGAAGCTCTCGTCGATCAGGACGAACTCGCCCGAAGGCGCGAAGAGTTGCAAACGCTCGCCGCGGCCGGCCGGCGGCGTGAGGCCGGCATAGGCGGAGGCCGCCCGGCCGATGTCGAGGCCGAGCGCGGCCGCGCAGGCGAGGACCGCAAGAGAATTCTGGGCGACATGCCGTCCCGCCATCCCGATCCGGTAGGCGACGCGGCGGCCGAGCACGTCGGCCTCGACCATGGAGGAATCCGGCCCGGCCGAAATCCGGACCGCCCGCACGTCGGCCTTCCCATTCTCGCCGAAGCCGATGATCCGGCCGGCGGCCGAAGCCCCTGCATGGGCCGCGAGGCGGTCGAAGAAGGGGCTGTCCCGGGTGATGACCGCGACCCCGCCCGTCTCCACGCCCGAAAAGATCTCGCCCTTCGCATCCGCGATCCCGCTGACCGAGCGGAAGTGGGCGATGTGGACGGGCTCGACCGTGGTCACGACCGCGACATGGGGCCGGACCATCGCGGTGAGCGGCAGGATCTCGCTCGGATGGTTCATGCCGATCTCGAACACGCCGAACTCGGCATCGCGCGGCATGCGGGCGAGCGTGACCGGCACGCCCCAGTGATTGTTGAAGGAGGCCGTCGCGGCATGAGTCCGGCCGAAGCCTGAGAGGACGAGCCGCAACGCCTCCTTGGTGCCGGTCTTCCCGACCGAGCCCGTTACGGCAACGATCCGGGCGCGGCTCCGCGCCCGCGCCATGCAGCCGAGATCCTGAAGCGCCGTCAGGGTGTCGGAGACGGCGACCAGAGGACCGGCATCGGTGAACTCGCCCGCGCGCGCTTCGGCGACCACGGCGGCCGATGCCCCCCTTTCGAGGGCGCCGCGGACGTGGTCATGCCCGTCGCTCGCCACGCCACGGATCGCGAAGAAGAGGTCGCCCGGGACGAGGGTGCGGGAATCGATCGAGATGCCGGTCGCCGGCTTCGCCACGCCGACGAGCCGGGCTGTCGGGAGCGCCGCCAGCTCGTCCAGCGTCCAGAGGGGTTGCAGGCTCACGCGGCGATCTCCCGGATGGCCGTCCGCACGGCATCATGATCCGAGAACGGCAGGGTCCGGTCGCCCACGATCTGGCCGGTTTCATGACCCTTGCCGGCAACGACGAGAACGTCGCCCGGTCCGAGGCCTCGCACGGCCGTCCGGATCGCCTCGCCGCGATCGGCGATCTCTCGGGCGCCGGGTGCGGCGGCGAGGATCTCGGCCCGGATCGCGGCCGGGTCTTCGCTCCGCGGATTGTCGTCGGTCACGACCACGGTGTCGGCGCCTCGCGCGGCGATCCCGCCCATGATCGGGCGCTTGCCGCGGTCGCGGTCGCCGCCGCAGCCGAACACGCAGACGAGCCGGCCGGAGGCAAAGGGCCGGAGCGTCGCGAGGACCTGTTCGAGGGCGTCCGGCTTATGGGCGTAGTCCACGATGGCCAGCGCCCCCCGGACCTCGCCGACCCGCTCCAGGCGGCCGGGAACGCCGGTGAGCCCCGACAGGCTTTCCAGGATTTCGGCAGGGTCGACATCCGGCAGCGTCGCCATGACGAGGCCGGCCGCCACCAGCGCGTTCTCCGCCTGGAAGCCCCCAACGAGGGGCAGGTCGACCGGCAGGTCCAGATGCGATCCGCCGCGCGGGCGGGCGATCCGAACCGTGAGGCGCTGGGCGAATCCGGCGCGGACCACATCGAGGAGCCGAAGCGCCTCGCCGTCGCGCCCGACCGTAACGAGACGAGCGCCATGGGCCGCGGCAGCGTCGACCACCCGCGCCGCCTCGGCGCCGTCCATGTTGACGACGACGGGGAGACCCGGGGCGAGCAACTCACGGAACAGCCGGAGCTTCGCCTCGAGATACGCCTCGAGCGTCTCGTGATAATCGAGATGGTCGCGGCCGAGATTGGTGAAGGCCGCCGCCGCGAGCCGGACGCCGTCGAGCCGGCGCTGCTCGATCCCGTGCGACGAGGCTTCCATGGCGAGGTGGGTCACCCCGTCGGCCGCAAGTTCCTCGAGCTGGTAGTGCAGCGTGATCGGGTCTGGCGTGGTAAGCGAGCCGTAATCGGCGCCGCGCGAAGTCACGATCCCGAGCGTGCCGAGGCTCGCGCTCTCGCGTCCCTGGGCCGCGAAAAGCTGCCGCGTGAAATCCGCGACCGAGCTCTTCCCGCTCGTGCCCGTCACGGCGACGATCGTCCCGGGCTGGCCGGGATGAAGCCGCGCGGCCGCGAGCGCCAGCGCCCGCCGGGCGTCGCCGACGCGGATATACGGCACTTCGGGGAAGAGGGTTGGCGGTCGCTCGACCTCGCCCACGATCGCCGTCGCGCCGCGCGCCAGTGCATCGGCGATGAAAGCCGCGCCGTTGGCCTTCGTCCCGGGCACCGCCACGAAGGCGAAGCCTTCGGCGACGCCGCGGCTGTCGGCCGCGATGCCGGCGATCGGCAGCGCTTCGCCCTCCGGCCCGGTCTCGGGGAAGAGCTCTGAAAGGGTGGCGGTCCGGCCCTGTGTCATGCCGATGTCTACACGGTTGGTATCCGGATGGCTTCCCCCGGGCAGGCGCGAGCCGACCGTCCCCGGGTGAGATGCCGGGAGAACACGATCTCGCGCCAGCCGGACGTCCATCAGCGCGTGCCCCAGGCGCCGAGCTTGGCCATCAGCGGGAAGGGATTGGCGGGCGGGTCGAAACGGGGCGGGATCGACAGCATCGGGGCGATGCGCTCGAGGATGCGGCCCGTCGACTCGCCGGCATTGTAGGCGGCCGTCGCGTAGCCGCCGTCGCCGGGCGCGGGCTGGGGCTCGTCATAGACGGTGACAAAGAGGTAGCGGGGCTGGTCCGACGGGGTCACGGCCATGAAGGTCGTGAAGAGCCGGTTCTTCGAATAGCGGCCGCCGACGACCTTCTCGGCCGTGCCGGTCTTGCCGCCGACGAAATAGCCGGCGAGCGCCGCCTTCGAGGCCGAGCCCTTCACGGCGTTGAGCCGCATGATGTAGCGCAGGGCCTCGCTCGTCTCCGGCTTGATCACCCGAGTGGCGCCGGCCTTGGCTTCGGCCTCCTCGCGCTTCAGGAAGGTCGGGGTCATCAGGTAGCCGCCGTTCATGAGCGCGCCGACCGCGGCCGCGGCCTGCATCGGGGCGACCGCGACGCCGTGCCCGAACGCGATCGTGATCGTGTTGAGCTCGCCCCATTTGGCCGGCACGATCGGCATCGCGCTCTCGGGCAGCTCGGTCTTCATGCGGTCGAGCTGGCCCATCTTGCGCAGGAAGGCCTTGTGACCCTCGACGCCGACGGCGAGCGCCATCTTGGCGGTGCCGATATTCGAGGAGTGGATGAAGATCTCCGGCACCGTCATGACGCGGCGCTGGGCGTGGTAATCCCCGATCGAGAAGCGGCCATATTGCAGCTTCGAGCGGGCGTCGAAGCTCGAGTTGATGTTGGCCTTTCCAGAATCGAGCGCCATGGCGACCGTGAGCGCCTTGAAGGTCGAGCCCATCTCGTAGACGCCGACGATCATCCGGTTGATCCGGTCCTTCTCCAGCGCGTCCACCGGGTTGTTCGGGTCGAAATCCGGCAGCGAGACGAGCGAGACCACCTCGCCGGTCGTCACGTCGAGCAGCATGGAGGCAGCGGCCTTGGCCCGGAAATGGGCGATTCCCTGCACGAGCTCGTCCCGCATCGCGTGCTGGATTCGCAGGTCCATCGAGAGATAGACGGGCTTCAGATCGGTGGACGTCCGGGCGAAGCCGAGGCCGTTCAGGTCCTGCAGGCCCTGGGTGTCGATGTATTTCTCGATGCCGGCGATGCCGACATTGTCGATATTGGCGAAGCCGACAATGTGGGCCCCGGCGACGCCGTTCGGGTAGACGCGCTTCGATTCCGGGACGAAGCCCACGCCCGGGATGCCGAGCCGGTGGACCTCGGCCTGCTGCTTCGGGGTCGCCTCGCGCTTCACCCAGACGAAGCCGCGCTTCTTGTTCAGCTTGGCCCGGAGTTCGGCCGCGTTGAGGTCGGGCAGGACGGCGGTCAGGAGTTCGACGGCCTCGTCCTTGTCGATGATGTTCCGAGGCTCGGCGAAGATCGAGACGGTGCGGACGTCGGTCGCCAGCACCTCGCCGTTGCGATCGAGGATGTCGGGCCGCGAGGCGACGCTGGCACTCGACGCGAACCGCCGGATGCTCTCCTGCTCGACCGGCGCAACCGCAAGATAGACGAGTCGCCCGCTGATCGTCGCGAACAGGGCCGCGAAGGCTCCGCCGACGAGGATCACCCGGCCGGCGCTCTTGTCGAGTCTGAGCCGGAACATGGCGCGCACGCCGCCGACCAGGCGACGCCCGAGCGGGGCGCGGGGCTCCGCCTCCGGCAGGTCGTCCACGACCTCGTGCTCCACGCCGTCGGCCTCGTAGGGGTCGCGATGGGTCTCGACCGACATGTCGGGTTACCTCGCCGAGGGCTTGGAAGACGTATTGGGCTCGGCCGGCTTGGCCTTGGCGGATTTCGCCGCCGGCCGGTTCTTCGACAGGGCGTCGAGCTTGGCGCCGATCGGGTCGACGCGGCTCGGCGAACCGCCTTTCAGGCTTCCGGTCGTGCCGGGCTCGACACCGAGGGTCTCGAGTTTCGCTCCGATCGCATCGCCCTTGGAGGGCTTTGCGGGGAGATCCGAGAGCCGTACGAGCTGGGCGATCCCCATCGGCTTCAGATCGAGATGCCGGTCGACCATCCGCTGCAGCCGGTCCGGTCGGGTGAGCAGCGCCCATTCCGCCTTGGCGACGGCGATGGCCTCGCGCTCCCGGTCGCGCTTGGCCTTCGTCTTCACCAGGGTCTCGGCGTAGTAGAGGGTCTCGTATTTCGTCGAGTACGCGTAGGCGGCCGACGCGATCAGCATCGTGATCGCGACGAGGTGCAGGAGGCGGATCACCGGGCGCCTCCCGACCGGGTCGAACCCGGAAGGCCTGCTGCCGCCGCGAGGTCGGCGAGCGGGGCGAGCGGCGGGGCCGCGGTCCGGATCGCGGCCCTGAGCTTCGCCGACCGGGAGCGGGGATTGCGGGCCAGTTCGGCCTCTCCGGGAACGACGGGACCCCGGGTCGCGGGCTCGAAGGTCGGAACCGCCGGATCGGGCGACGGCATATGCCGCGAGCCGCGCGGGAGGCGGCTCGTGCGGGCCTGGAGAAACTGCTTGACGATGCGGTCTTCGAGCGAGTGGAAGGTCACGACCGCGAGCCGCCCCCCCGGCCGGAGCGCCCGCTCCGCGGCATGAAGCGCCTCGACGAGCTGGCCCAGTTCGTCGTTCACGGCGATCCGAAGCGCCTGGAAGGTGCGGGTCGCGGGATTGAAGCCGGGCTCCGCCCTGACATGCCGGGCCACCAACTCCGTGAGCTCGGCCGTCGTCCGGATCGGGGCACGCCGCCGCCGCTCGATGATGCCGCGGGCGATGGCGCGGGAGCGGCGCTCCTCGCCGTAGCGGTACAGGATCGTGGCGAGCTCGGCCTCCGGCGCCTCGTTGACGAGGTCGGCCGCGCTCGGGCCGGACCGTTCCATGCGCATGTCGAGCGGCCCGTCCGTGCGAAACGAGAAGCCCCGCTCCGGCTCGTCGAGCTGCATCGAGGAGACCCCGATATCGAGGACGACGCCGTCGGGGGCCTCTGCTCCGGCATCAGCGGCGAGCTGGTCGAGAACACTGAACCGGCCGGGGACGAGCGTCAGCCTCCCCTCGAATGACGCTTCGAGCGTCGCACCCCGGGCGATCGCGTCGGGATCGCGGTCGATCGCCACGACCCGGGTCGCCGGATGAGCGGCGAGGAGGGCACGCGTGTAGCCGCCGGCCCCGAAGGTGCCGTCCACGAAGATGCCGCCCTCGGCGGCCCTGAGCGCCGAACAGATCTCGGCCAGGAGCACGGGAACATGAGGGGCCGGTCCGCCAGCGGCTTCGGCATGCAGGCCTCCGCCGCAACCCGTCATCATTCCCGCGCTCTCGGCGGTGATGAACTCATACTCGCCTCGCCATTCCGGCCGAGATTCCGTTTCAGCTCCCGCACGCGCTCCCGGGCCTCCTCGAGTTGCGCGCGGAACCGATCCGGCTGCCAGAGCTGGAATTTGTGACCCAGGCCCACGAAGGTGACCGCATCCGTCAGCCCTGCATGTGCCCTTACCGACTCCGTCACGCCGACGCGCCCCTCCGGATCGACCTTGAGGATCTCGCTCGTGCCGAACAAGGCCGTCGAGAGATGATCCCGC